>JAQGOF010000117.1 GCA_028293745.1 Gammaproteobacteria bacterium
CAGGAATTGATTGCAGCCATACATCCGGCCTTTGTGTGCGACTCGATGTCGCTGGCCCTGATGGAATATGCTGGTTGATTCCTGATCATTCCGACGGATTCTTCAGATCCCCGAAGTGTCTTAGGCTCGATCAACCACGGTCTTACCTGTGATGCCATCACTTTGAAAAACGCCTATGCAATCGCTGGTGAGAGAAGTTGTGTTAAGAGTTTCCTGGTGAATTCGGTTGCAGCCTTTCGCGTTTATGCTGCGATAGCGTTAGCTGAACGGTAACCGGCTTGGTAATCACGGCCGTGCGCCAGCAGAGCCCACACGGTACGTGCATTTTTGTTTGCCAGCGCAACGGCAGCGATATTGGGATTACGCCGATTCGCTACGCGCGCCAGCCATCCGTCCGGGCGATCTGGATCACGCTTCAAACTGAAAAGCACTGAGCGTGCTCCGTGAATCAGCAGCGTTCGCAAGTATGTGTCGCCGCGTTTGCTGATACCGAGCAGCTTCGTCTTGCCGCCCGAGGAGTTCTGGCGCGGCACGAGTCCAAGCCAGGCGGCAAATTGGCGACCATTGTGGAAGGCGCGCGCATCCCCGACGCTCGCCACCAGCGCACTTGCCGTGAGTGGGCCGATCCCAGGGATCGCCTGCAGGCGCCGGCTTGCCGTATCCTCGCGGTGCCAGGCGTTGATTTCTCGCTCCAGCTCCTCGACCTGACGATCGAGCGCGCGGAAATGCGCTAACAAACGCGCAAACAGAGCACGACTGACCCCAGATAACCCGTTCTCGGCATCCTCGAGAAACTCGGGCAACTTACGCTCGATGCAACGGATACCCACCGGCATCACCAGTCCGAGCTCGGCCAGTAACCCACGGATCTGGTTGACTTGCGCGGTGCGCTCGACGACAAACCCCTGGCGCGCGCGGTGTAGGCCCAATAGCGCTTGCTGTTCGGCGTTCTTGATCGGTACGAACCGCATGTTCGGCCGGCCAACCGCTTCGCAGATCGCCTCGGCGTCCGCTATATCGTTTTTATTGGTCTTAACGTACGGCTTCACGAACTGCGGCGCAATCAGCTTCACCGTGTGCCCACACTGCATGAGCTTGCGTGCCCAGAAATGGGCGCCGCCGCACGCCTCCATGCCAATGAGGCATGGTGTCAAACGAGCGAAGAAAGCAACTACTTGCGATCGCTTCAGTCGCTTGCGCAATGCAACCTTGCCTCGCGCATCGATCCCATGCACCTGAAAAACCAACTTTGCCAAATCGAGCCCAACGGTCGTAATGTTCATCCTGGACGCTCCTGCTGGTTTAAGTGGTTGCTTGACACTTCCACTTTGGCACAACTGATGCCGTATAAAGCAGGGGCGTCCATGCCATTATTCCGGGCACATGGGTAACACTTTCCGGCATTTGGGGGGACCTCAAATGCCGTGGCGGGAGTGTTACAAGATGGACGAGCGGCTGCGGTTCGTGGCTCGACTGCTGGATGGGGAGAAGATGGCGGTGCTGTGCCGAGAGTTCGATATCTCCCGGAAAACAGGCTACAAAATCTTCTCGCGCTATAAACACTGCGGGATGGAGGGGCTGACCGATCGGTCCCGACGGCCCTATCGGCATGCCAATCGCCTGCCGTTTCAGGTCGAAAAGCTCATTGTGCAGCTGAAGACGGAGCATCCCAGCTGGGGCGCTCCGAAGATCCGCGAGAAGCTCCGGCGGCTGCATACGGAGATCTCCCTGCCGGCCATCAGCACGGTACACACCGTGCTGGACCGGCACGGCCTAGTCAGCAAGGGTCGCAGGGCGCGCTACAAAGCCGAAGGCACCGCGCTCGAGCAGCCCACGGCACCGAATGATCTGTGGTGCGCGGATTACAAGGGTGAGTTCATGCTCACCGATCGGCGCTACTGCTATCCGCTGACTATCACCGATGCGGCCAGCCGTTACTTGTTGTGCTGTGATGCCCTGGAGGGCACCAAAGAAGAGTACGCATTTACGGTATTTGAAAGGACTTTTAAGGACTTCGGCCTGCCTCGGGTGATCCGTACGGACAATGGCGTCCCGTTTGCCAGTCGCAGCGCCTTTTTCGGCCTGAGCAAGCTGTCGGTATGGTGGTTACGGCTCGGCATCCGTATCGAGCGCATCAAACCGGGCAAGCCTCAACAGAACGGCCGCCACGAGCGCATGCATCTGACCTTGAAGAAAGAAGCCACACGGCCTGCAGGCCGCAACTTTCTGCAGCAGCAGGCCAAGTTTGATCGCTTCATGCAGTGTTTTAACTTCGAGCGCCCACACCAGGCGATCAACATGAAATACCCGGCTGAGCTCTACTCGCCCTCACCACGGCCTTATCAGGGCTTGGGCGAGCTGGAATATCCCTTTCACGATCGAACCATTACGGTCACCAGCTGTGGCCGCATCTGCCTCCTTCGCGGAAGCTCCCGACGATGCCGCCTACATCGCTGCGGCGCTGGGTGATGTAGCCCGCGCCCGCGGTATGACGAACCTCGCCAAGCGCACAGGACTTACCCGCATGGGTCTGTACAAGGCGCTCTCGAAGGACGGCAACCCGAGCTTCGACACTGTGCTCAAGGTGCTGCACGCCTTGGGATTGCGTCTGACAGCAACGCCGGCTTGAGCGGGAGACGACGGTGGCGGCGCTGGTCATCAGTCCCTTCGCGCACACCCATCGAGTCGAAGTCTGCCTGCGTCAGCGGCAACTCCACGAACTCACGGGCGCTGGGGTCGCTGACGTACCAGCGTTTGCTGACCGGATCCAGCGCCCGCCAAAGCTCCAGCGCCTGTTCTTCATCATCCATCGATTGTCGGGGTGGGGCGTGATGCCGGCTATGTGAACCGATCGGGAGGCAATGTCGACTGAGCGAAATCATCAGGGCCTCTCGAACCAACTCCTGCGATCCGACCCCATCGTCGTGTCATCTCAGCCGGTGCAACGGCGCCAGCGCCTCGGTGGAATGCTCAGCTACTACCATCGCGCCGCCTGTGGTCCGCACATATCCGGTACTGCGGCCGACGCATCTGTCTTGAGGCTCATTCGTGAGCACTATGGCATGATTGGAAGATGCTGAGGATCTCGGAGATTCTGATCGAGCTGGTGGCCGAAGCGCTGCGGTGGCTGCGGCTCGCCTTTCGATCGAGCCAGTCGATCCGAGCCGAGAATCTGTTCTTGCGTCGACAGCTTGCGCTCTACATCGAGCGTGGCGTGAAGCTTCGACGGATTGATCCAGCCACGCGGATCGCCCTAACTCTACTGTCACGACTCTTCGATTGGCGCGACGCGCTGGCTGTTGTGCGTCCGGTGACGCTGATTCGCTGGCACCGAGCAGGACGGAAGCTGTTCTGGCGCTTAAAGTCTAGGCCCGGCCGCCCGCCGATTCCTGTTGAACTACAGGCGCTGATTCGGCGTATCGCGAATGAAAATCCGTCGTGGGGCGAGGAGCGCATCGCCGATGAACTGCTGCTGAAGCTAGGGATTCGGGTTTCTCCCCGGACCGTGAACAAGGATCTTCCCCGGCGTCTCACGAATACTCTCTGGTACCGGCAACTGCGTGATCGAATTTCTGCGGACTACAAGGACGGGGCAGCGGGCATGCGCTGCCGAGCATCGGTATTTTATGGGTTCGGTATCTGATCGAGGGTTGGCCGTCGCCTGGCACTCAGGGAACGGTCGTCCCCGCGTCATCGCGCTCGAGCGCTGGATTCACACTCAAGCTCTGTTTTGGAATGAGTGGCCAGTTCGTGGTTCCCAAACGGATATTCTTCGAGCGGCTTTGATTCCACAGCTTCGCGGCGATCGCGTTGTTGTTGACGAACAGCCTGTCGCTATCGACCGCCCACTGAAATGGATCTCCATCGGCAGTCGTTCCCAGTGAAACTGCGAAAGCGCAATATCCGCCGAATTGCGGCGCGTAGTGTTCCGGGCTTGCCGCGAACGAGTCGCGATGCTCTGCAGTGGCAAACCGGTAGGTCGCCCCTTTCCATGAATAGCTGATGTCCGCCCTGCCCGGGGTCGGTTTTTTCTCCGTGAAGTATGCAACAGGGTCGTATCCCCTGAGCGCCAGGCCCTGTCGGTTGTTGATTTCGTCGACCGGCTTTTCCTGCGATATCCTGACCGGCGGCGTAGCGCACGCCGCGATCAGCCCGCATGCCACGACCGCAAACAACTGTCCAATTTTATTCATCATGACTGAGCTCCTTCGATCATTTGACGATTCATTTCAGCTGGCGGCGGAACACCGCAAGGGCCAGAATGGCCCCGCTCAGGGCGAACACCGCTACAGGCCACATTTCAGGCCAGACTTCCCGGGCACCGAAACCCCGCAGAAGTACGCCACGTGCCGAACGCACGAAGTGCGTAAGCGGCAGAGTGTTCCCGAGGTACTGTGCCCATCGGGGCATACTCTCGTACGGGAATAAGAATCCCGACAGGAGCATTGACGGCAAGTAGAAGAACACGGCCGCCTGGATCGCTTGTGTTTGACTCTCCGCGATCGCGGACAGGCTGAAGCCAAGTGCGAGGTGAGCGATCGCAAAGACCGAGCCAGACACGACGAGCGCCGCAATGTTGCCGTTGATGGGCAGGTCGAATAACCATCGTGCCAGAGCGATGACGACGAGCATCTGCGCGATGGCGATGATGACATACGGAGTCAGTTTGCCGATCAGTGCATCCACGGCGGTCAGGGGAGTCGACAACAGGCCTTCCCAACTCCCCTGCTCCCGTTCGCGCACCAGCGTGAGGGCGCCCAGCATCAGCATGCTGATCATGACAATGACGCCGACCAGGCCGGGGGCGAGAAACCAGGCGGTTCGCGCATCGGGATTGTAAAGCCACTGTACAGTGGGGGCCGGCACCGCAACCGGCCCTGTCAGCTTCAGCACTCTTGCGAGCAACGCGGCCTCCAGTGCACCGATTGAGGCGTGCACTTCCAGTGGATTGCTGCCATCGGCTATCAGGTGAACCCGATTCCCAGAGTGACAATCGATTGCCACGAGTGCGCGCCCTGACGACACATACTCCGATGCCCGCTCCAGTGCTGGGTCCTCAGCGATCACCCGAAAGCTTCCTGCGTCAGATACGGCATTCCTGAGCAACGTAGAGTGCTCGTCGCACGCACGCGCGATTGCTATGGGAATGTTTTTCGGCGTCAGGTCTATGGCGTACCCGAATAGGACAAGTTGTACGCCCGGCACGATCAGGATCAATCCGATGCTGCTGCGGTCGAGGAGTAATCTCAGGAACTCGACGCGCATGATCGCAATCATTCGACTCATACTAGCCCGTGCCCAAGGAGGCCGATTCACGACTCGAGATCGCGTGAGCCGCTGCGCGCTCGATGAGCGACGACAAGCGCCGCATCTTCCAGCGTGAGGCTGTCGGGTGTGCTTTGATAACCCCGGCCGCGGAGGAGCGCTTTGACTTCCTGCATACGGTCGTACGCCACGACAAGCCGGATATCTGATCCGATCGGATCTGCGGCCATCACCAGCGATCTGTCGAGCAGCTCGGCAAGGCCGAGCGTGTCAGGCCCGTTGACAATCAGTGTTCCGGCCTCGATTTCACCGAGAACATCGACCGGCGAGCCCCTGGCGCGAACGCGCCCATGACTCAACAACAAAACCTGTGAGCACCGTCCAGCCTCCAGTAAATCATGGGTGCTCAAAACGATCGCCGTACCCTGGATTGCAAGCCCGCTGAGCGTACGCCAGATCGCGTGCCGCGCGGCGGGATCGAGGCCTACCGTCGGCTCGTCCAGAAGCAGCAACCGTGGCCGGTGAATCAAGGCGGCAGCCAGTTGGGCCTGCCGCAACCAGCCTCCCGACAGCTCGCCGACCGCAACCGATGCGAAGTCGGCCAGGCCGAATGCTCGCAGCTGCTCATGAGCAATGCACGCCGGTCGCCGAAGTCCGAAGATGGACGCACGGAATCTCAAGTTCTCCCGCACTGACAACGTTGAATACAGGGTGCCGTGTTGTGCGAGATAACCGACTTTCTGCCGGATGAGGTGCGCCGCTCGAATCAGATCGTGTCCTAGGATGGATCCCTCGCCTTCATCCGGGATCATCAGTCCGGCCAGGAGCCTGATCGTCGTGGACTTGCCACCACCATTGGCACCGGCGAGACCGCAAATGTCGCCAGGCTTTACCGTAAGTGAAAGCCGATCGATCGCCGGCCGGCCCCGAAACCGTTTGCTCAGGCCCTGCACCGTGATTGCGCCGCAGGACTGCGGTTCCACTGGTTCAGGCATGGACATATTGAAATCCCCCGAACATATACTTGGTCGCCTCTGCACCCAGTACGCATACTGACTGGCCGCTATGCAGATGCTCCCGCAGCTCGGCCAAGGCGAGCCAGATAGCAGCAGAACCTGTGTTACCCACCCGATCTGCATTGACGAAAATGCGTCCGTCTTTCACCCCAAGGGGCGCGGCGAGATGCGCGGCCATACGCCCATTCACCTGATGCGGGATGAAAAAATCGGTCCTCCGCGGATCGATTCCAGTGCTGGCAGCCGCTTTGATGGCTTCCAGGAACAACTCAGCACCGTGCTCGCCGATACCACGGTAGTCGTGTTCGAACTCCTGCGGCGCGTCCGGTGCGTGTGTCAGGTCCGAGCCCCCGGTCCTCAGGGAGAATCCAGGGGTGCGCTTCGTTCCCAGATTTCCGTGATACACGTTCGAGATTCGTGAGGCCCCGACAGACGTTGGCGCCAGCACGCACGCACTCGCCGCATCCCCCATCTGCAGGAGATTCACCAACTGCCCCGAATCTTCGGCCACCCGCCGCGGATCAAAAAAGACCGATCCCGTTTCCGACCCGACGATGGCAACCGCGCCGCAGGCGCAGCTATGGAGCAGGCCGAAAGCCATCACGAGCGCATTCGCAAATCCGGTGCACGCCTGGCGCAGCTCTACGAAGGGTCCCTGATAGCCGATCAGGTCCGCCACTTGTGCAACATTGGGCGGCAGTAGACAGCCGGGCGTTGCGGTGTGCGCAATCAGGTAATCAAGATCGCCTGCCGCAAGGCCGGCCTCATTGAGTGCAGCTGTCAAGGCGCGCGCAGCGAGCTGCGCGTTGGTATCGCGAGGCCGAGGTGATTCGTGCCGCAACTCGAAATCCCGACAGATGTATCGACTGCGAATTCCCAACCGCTCAGCGAGGGCAGCCCCCTGGCGTTCCACGTTGATGTTGAACCGCGTGCGCATGCGTTCGAGCAGCTCGCCGGTCATGACAGGTTTACCTGGTAACGCCACACCCATGCCCAACAAGACTACGGATCGAGTATCTCGCCACACCGGGCCAGCCGAGTGAGGGGCATTCGACCGCATCACTTGGCCAGCCCGTTCCGGGCTAACCGGCGAAGTCGCGCGAGCAGTCGATCGGGATCAACCCGGAGAGCATCGAATGCCGCTGCACGGAATGTGAGTACGTGCGCGAGACCCTCACGTACTTCTGCCATCAGTTCCTTTCCGCGGGCGGTGTAAACGAGTGGGACTGCGCTGCGCCTCGCAAGGGCAACATGACGAGCCTCATCCCGTTGAATTGCCCGCAGAACCGAACTCGTCCGCGCGTCTTTCGAAACTGGAGTGCCCGCCGACTGAAGCGCTCCCAGAAGCTGACACACCGCCGAGTCCAGAGCAACGATTCTCACCAGATGGACTCGCATATCCCGGTCAGCAAGCCGGGCGAAGAACCTGTGCAGCAGCCTTCGCAAGGCAACATCCGGCGCAGGCTCAGGAAGCGCCTGTTTCAGGCGCGCAAGCCACAGTTGATGCCTCGACTCGTCAGCCGCGATACCTTTGAGTGTGGACGTTAGCATCGCGGTACTGCAGCACTCCGCCATGTATTCGAATGTCAGAGCGGCGGAGTCCTCGCCTACGGCGAGCACATCCACCAATTCTGCAACCGCGTACGAATGCGTAGCGCTCAACCGAAGCGGGCGATCGTTTAAAACGTTCGTTGCGACAACGCCCATTGGTGCACTTCCAGGTCTCACTCACACAGCAGACCGGGCCGAGTACTGGAACATTTCGGGATCGGAGACTTCACGGCACTGCTTACTTGCGCGAGAATCCAGGTTGCCGCCGTCGCACGGCCCACCCTCACTCTTTGAACAGATGTGTGCCATGAGTGATCGCCGCTCCGGCTCGTAATGCCGCGGCGACGAATGTCACCTCGGAAAGTTGTTCCGGGGTTGCGCCGGTCTTCAATGCCGCTTCCCTGTGGATCTCCAGACAATAGGGGCATTGCGTAGTCAGCGCGACTGCGACCGCGATCAACTCCTTGTATTTTCGCGGTATCGTACCCTCTGCCAAGGCAGCTCTATCAAAGGCCGCGAAAGCTCTCCACGCCTCGGGCGCCTTCGTTTCCAACGTCTGCAATTTCTGCACGTTCTTCATATCGTACATATGCAATTCCTCAGGTTCAGTCGGGGACAAAAGTGTAGAGCTGCCGTACTACTCCAGGCCGTGCGGCCAAACTAGTGGTGTTGTCTGACCTGGGACACCAGGCGCTCGAGCTGCGGATAGTCCAGACCACCCGGCACCAGCTGATCGCCGACGATCAGTCCGGGCGTCCCGCGCAAGCCCAATGCAGCGGTCTCGCTCTGATTTCGTGCCAACACCGCACTGTATTCCTTCTCGTGAAGCGCGATATCGGCGTTGATCTTCTTCAAGTCGAAGCCTGCCTCGCGCATGACCTCCTGCACATCCTCCTTCGAGTCCAAATCCCTTCTCGATCCAATGAGAGCATCGTGGGCGATCGCATACTTTCCGTCACGGGCTGCAGCGAACGAACAATACGCGGCGTAGACAGAAGCGTCTCCAAAGACAGGCCAGTCTTTGTGAATCAGGCGTACCTTCGGATCACTGGCAATCAGCTTGCGCAATTGCGGCTCGATGCGGCGACATACCGGGCAGTCATAGTCGAAGTACTCGACCACCGTGACATCGCCCTGAGGCGAGCCGGTTGGCGGAGTGGCGGACGGGCCAGCGAGGATCGCACCCAACGCAGCGGGGGCAACACGATGGACGTCTTGCGCATCGGCGGAGCTCATCATCACCGCCAGCAGCAATGACACGATGACTCCTGTGTTATGAACGCGTGTGTTCATGAAAGCTCCTGGGTTTTGGTTGGCTCGTTCGCTGCGGCGGCGCCCAGTTTGGGCTCGACCAGGTACAGCATTTTGCGTCCATCACCGTGCCTTCCGAATGAGACCGAGGCAGGGCTGCACTTATTTCATCGAGACGCTTCGGATGGAGCGATCGCCGGATGATCCACGCAGCGGAAGCTCATCGCGTGATGCAGATTGTATGACTGTAACTTTTCCGTATCTCGCGCGTCTCAGGCCCGCACCTTCGCAACACGGCGCTGAACGTCGTACTCGTCAATATCCAGCGCCACGGCGGCGCGCACAAACTACTGAGGAGGGCCACATGACGGCCTCAATTCGCAGATCGTTAATTTCCGGAAGAGTGGCAAATGAAAGTACGGCACGATCGTACGCCCGCGCAGATATTCGAATCGCTGCCGCATTGAGCGGCCTGTGTTTCGGCAGCCTGCTAAGCTCACTCGCTCTCGCGGACACTACTCAATCCGCCAAGGCGCCACTCTCGCCCGCAACTATGGCCGTGCATCAGAGCGCAGCACGTCCAGTCGCCAAATCCGCCACGACCCTGGACTCTGCGAGCTCGTTGGAGGCACTTTCCTCAACTCTCAATTCCGCGCAAGGACCGGGGCCAGGGCCAATTGGGCCGGGACCCGGTTGTGATTTGTTCCCGGCGCCGGCGTCTGTGGGCGCGAGCGTCCCGCTGTCGTATTTCGGGCCGTCGCCCTCGACAACCAATCCAAGTCTGGTCGGTCCGGTGCAACTGTTGAACTCCGGCACGGTGGACGCCAAAAACGGAACGATTACTCTGCCGCTCTACAAGGGAGTGCTGGCCGGCACCCACAAGGCCATCTGGTACATCCTGACCGATGTTGACAATGCGGGAGTTGCCGCCGAGCTGGGTCTGAACTTCTCGACCAAGCTGACCTTCGCTGCAAATGCAGCCAGGACGGGCAATCTCGATGCCAACGGCAATATCGTATTTGACAAGGGCACGGTGAACTTTGCGCCCAGGCGGAACATCGTTCCCGGACCGGCCGGAGCCGAGTTTCCGCCGAAATCGTTCGCGCCCGGGTCAGTCGGGGATGCCGACTACAGTCCCTTCGTGAACATCGTGAATGCCGGCAATGTGATCTACAACGCGCCCATGGTGGCATTCGATGTGGAGGCCAGCCAGATTAACTTTCCCAACGGCAATGTCGACTATTCGAAGGTCCACGACCAGGTGGTCGCGATCGATCCCGTCAACATGACGGTCACGATCAATCTGATCAATGGCTTCAGCTTTGGGCGTCCCGTGTGGTATCTCTCAATGGACGCGAGCAGCGCCTTGCCGGCGGCGATCGAACACAACACACTGGCGCCATTGATGGGCAAGCTTCCATTGGGCCATGACGACAGCTTCGCGAGTCCCATCGAGCGAATCTTCATCGCGACCAATGGGCCGGAGGCAGGTGCTTGCAACAACCCCCTGAGGCAAGGGTTGTCGGCGGATCTCGCCGATGGACATCGACCCAACAACGTGCTCGGCGGGATCCCGACCATCGCCCTGGATTACAGTCCGGCATGGGATGCGCAATTGTTCACATGGACCGCGGATGCGATCAGCAGCGGATTTCGTGGGCAAGTTCGGGAGGAATTCCAAATCCTCACCTTTGTGCAAGATGGCCTGATCACCGGTCCAGGTGGAGCGCCATTTGGCAGCTCGGGCTTCACCATTAACTGCCCCATTGTTCAACGTCTCAACTGATCTTTGCGATTGAGGGTCCTCGCGCCCGTCGATTCTGCGCGGCAGAATCGACGGGCCTTGTCGCAGACGGTGGGGGATGCTGCGCGGATGTGTTGTGCGCACGATTCTTCGCGCCGTTTTCAGGTTTGTAACTTTTCAAAGTCTGCGCAGTCTCAGCGTCATTGAGATTGGCGACCAAGCCTGGGGAGGGCTGGCAGTAAGGATGAGGCCTAAAGCAGACCACGCGGAGCCCGTTCAAGAGCACGCCCGGTTGCACGAATCGGTGTTGCCGGCAACGGCGGCGCCCGCGACTTCAATTCAGATCCAACGCACCGTGGAGGAGGAACTGGCCTTGATTGAGCGTGTTTGCGCCGGCGAAACACAGCTGTTCTACGATTTAATAAACCCCTACGAGCGCAGTGTCTATGTCGCAGCCATTTCCGAGCTCCAAAATGAGGCAGATGCGGAAGAAGCTGCGCAGGAGTCCTTTCTGAAAGCGTTCGCTCACCTGGACAGCTTCCGTAGAGAAGCCAAGTTCAGTACCTGGCTCATCCAGATCGCCGTGAACGTGGCACGCAGCAAGCGTCGCAAGGACCGCAAGTCACTGTACGAGTCCACTGATGAAATCGACCACGAAAAGGGGGATTCTCCCCCGAAGGATTATTGCCCGAAGGATCTTGCCGACTGGCGCGAGACTCCAATGGAAGCTCTGCAACGGGCCGAGCTCCGGCGCGCTCTGAGGAATGCGATTGCATCCCTGAATCCCGCACATCGCCAAGTGTTCGTCATGCGCGATATCGAGAAGTTGAGCATTGCAGAAACTGCGCAGGTGCTGCAAATCACCGAGGCTCTGGTTAAGACCCGTCTGCTCAGAGCAAGATTAAGAATGCGCGATGCACTGGCACCCGGAATCGACGGAGCATGGAGTATCGGGGATGGGGGCTGGAAGAAAGTGAGGCCGTGGTAACGTGGCTGTCATAGAAATCAGTTGCGTCGAGATCTGGCGGGAAGTGTCGAATTACATCGACAGCACCGTAGATCCGGCGTTGCGTCAGCGGATGGAAGAACATTTCAAGGGATGCGAACATTGCGCCGCCGTTCTGGATGGGACTCGGAATATTGTCCGCTTGGTCGGTAACGGCCACGTGTTCGAGCTGCCCGCAGGATTCGCAGAGCGCCTGAAAGTGGCCTTGGCCAGTAGGCTCGGGAACTAAGGATAGGGCTTGGCGTCAGAGTTGACCCCGCTGGTGGGACCATCACTCTCCCGCCGGGAGCAAACGCGGCGACTGTTCCTTGTTGGTAATGATGTGAGCAATTTTCCATGTACCCTCCTCCTTTTTCCAAGTTTCGAAATAGCGATACTTGGTATCGGCAGCACTGCCGGTGTCTTTGTCAATGAGCCGGACCTTGTGCCAGCCCCAGTCGTAAGCGAAATCCGCCTTCACCGTGATCTCGACCATAATCACAACTATCTCGACGCGAAAGCGCTGAAACAGTTCCTGTGTCCTTAGCCGAAGAGCGCGTACCGCCTCTTCCCCGTAGAAACTAGGTTCGCCGTCCGAGCAATCAGTGAATTCACTGGCAAAGACGTTGAGCAGGCGATCGAGGTCGGCAGTGTTATAGGCTTCTCTGTATTGCGTCTTCGCCACCAATATTGCGGTCTTGTCGTGCTGTACATCGCAAAACGGGGCGCCGGGTGGTTGGTCGTGAAGAGACTCGCTGGCCATGGCTGACATATCCCCGTCCGTTTATGATTCAGCAGGAGCAAACTATCCGATCGACATCCGACCAAAGCGCACGACGCTTGCGGCCCCGAACCGCCTTTGCTTCGATGCCTGTCTCGAGCCGACCGTCGCATCACGAACATTATTGCAACCGGTGAGTTCGTCGCAGCGTGTCACTGGAGCTTGGCGTGATAGAAGAGCCTTCGACAAGCACTGCGTGCATCGCACGCGCCGTCTGCTGCTGGCGTTGCGTCGTAAGCGTCTGGTCTGCACGCATTGATTTCCCGGAAAGGGTCTCCTCCCCAAATTCGAACTAAACCTTGGCCTTAACGGAAATCCGATATACCCGCTCGCGCAATATTGGGCCGAATTGCCCGGTCTGGTGGCAGGTGTGCTGCACGTCGTCCTGCGGTGTTGTGCCTGCGGTGTTGTGCCTGCGGTGTTGTGCCTGCGGCCAAGGAGCGCGCGATTGGGGAAAAGTTGTAAGCCTCGTCACCGTCCGCGGCCGTGATGTCGACGTAGGTGTCCTTGGCGTCCTCTCGGCCCTTGCGGATTTGCTTGATCGTGCCGCGGAAGACGAGGCCGAAGTTGGCTTGGTAGCCGGCTTGGATCACGACTTGAGTGAATTCGTTCTTGATTCGCTCGGCGGTTGAATCCGCAACGTTGTAAATGCGCACGTCCGCCGAGTTGGGGGTTTGCATCTCGCCCCGGCGGATTTGGAACGTCACCCGGTCGAACGCATCTCTCCCGAAATGTAGTCTACGAAGGCCTTGATGCCGGCTTCGACGCGCGACCTGCGGGAACCACTGCGTGGACACGACCGTGCCCGTTTCCCACTCGGGCAACACGCGAACCAGATCACCTTGTTGCAACTCGTTCCGGCAGCCCCAGATCGAGCTCGACGCAATACCCACGCCCGAAACAGCCGCTCTGATTGCTACCTCATTCACGGTCATGTTGAGCTTGCCCTCCAAACGAATGGACATGGATCTGCGTTGCGAACGAAATGCCCACCCATCCGGACGCATGCCGGGCTGGCCCAAAATCAGAGCGTGAGAGGCGAGGTCGGCGGGCTTACGAGGTAAACCGGCACGTTCGAGATAACGCGGCGACGCGACGAGCATCCTAGCCGACGTTCCCAACTTTCGCGCCATCATACTCGAGTCCCCAAGTGGGCCGAACCGGAATGCGACGTCGACTGCGTCACTGATCAGGTCCTGCCTATTGTCGTCCAAGACGAAGTCGATCCGCACAGACGGGTGGCTGCGCATGAACGTCGGCAGGCGCGGTATGAGTTCTCGAATCGCGAAGCTTGTCCCCGATCCCGCGCTTTTTGCGGACGAGCCTTCCGAACTCCACTCCAAAAGATTGCATAAAAGAGGGATAGTTACCGCGTGCACAGTACTCCACAACACGCCCGGCCGGGTTCATTCAAAGGACCCAAATCATGAAGACAAGACTCGAACAAGCACTACATCTCGCCGCTGCGGCAGTAACCTTCGCTGCAGGCTTCGGACTGAACCCCATTGTCGCTGGCGTCGATCAGTGTGGGTTTAGCGCTATCCGCTGGAATTTCGGACTAATACTAAAATGTCGACCCCAGGAGCCGCAACAGCCGGCGACGACGCACCGCATCAGGATTCATTGTTAGCTAGAACGTCGTGGGTGAACCGGGGCCGATTTATCTCTCGCGCGAACCGCCTGCGTTTCATCCAGTCGACCCGATCTTCGCGACGAGCTCGATGGAAGAGGTCGTTGTTCAGGTCGGACACCGACCGAGCTCACCGGTCGCTGAAGTAGCGACCGGCCGGCCCCATGCCGTCAAACTCTGGACTGTTGCGGCCTGGGAGCGAGAATTCGCAGCAGCAGTCCGCTGCGTGGATGATGTCGAAGAAAAATAATCTTGGTAGCTAAAGTTGGTAGCTAAGAAATTCTGAATGTTGGTCCAGCGCTTGTAAGTATTTGATTCTACGTGGAGTTGGTGCCGGCTGAGGGATTCGAACCCCCGACCCCCTGATTACAAATAATCAGACCACGTGCCGGTGCCGAAACGGGCTATAAGCCGAGACCACTTCACCGAGAAAATAGACGTAAGCGTGCGACCGCCGCCACGGATGTACTTCCGTCCCTAAATAGGCTGGAACAATGGCGCGGAAGCAAATCCTTCCCTTACCGAGAACGAGCAATTGGGTCGTTTTCCCCAAGCCCAACGGTTCTCCTGGAGCCTGCTCCTCAGCCCGGCCGACAGCCGGCGGCCATCTGACCCTGGCTCAAAACCCAACTGACTCTCCTGCGAGTCGCCACGCAGCGTTTGCCCTGGACGCAGCGCAATCGGTGGCACCTCATTCAACTCAGATCCCAGAGTGATCGTCTTCACACGCTCATCTTCTGGTCGGCTCATCGAATGCTCCTCAAAAACGGCTATGCCCCGAGCGGCGCACCGAAAGCGAGCGCCGCCTGCTGGCAGGGGTATTTCCGCCGCGTACATCGCGCCTTGACTTGACGAATCGCGCTTCTCTGCCAACGAGCTTCACTCAACCGCGTTCCGGATGACACCCGCTACGTGAGTACCACGATCTTCCCGCCCGCCTTGTTCTCTTCCATACAGCAATGCGCCTCCACGATCTCATCCAAGCGAAACGTTCTCCCGATCTGAATGGGCAGCGTGCCCGCGGCGATCTGCTCCACCAATTCATCAAGCGGCGTCAGCATGAAGTCTTCGGATTCGCCGGCATACGTCGTCAGACTGACGGCGGTCGGGATGACTTCCATCGGACTGAACTCCTCGAACGACCACTTGTTACCGACCATGCCGGTCAGGCACACAATCCCGCGCTGTCGGGCGCAGCGCAAGGAGTCCGCCAAAGTCGTCGTACCGACCAACTCGAGTACCTTGTCGACCCCTCGCGGGCAGCGTTCTCTCACCTGGTCGGCGATGGATCCGGTATCGATAAAAACCTGATCGACGCCACTCGCGTGCAGCAATGCTTCACGATCGGACCTGCGGGTCGTTGCACACACGAACGCCCCGTGCTTCTTTGCAAGCGCGGCCGCGGCCAGTCCCACAGCGGTGGTGCCACCACGAATCAAGAGACGCTCGTCCTTCTGCAGACGTAACGACTTGAAGAGCGAGCCCCAGGCCGTTTGGAGCATCTCGGGAATCGCGCCGAGAACTTCCCACGAAAGTGTGGTCTTCAACACCTGCACGTTCTGCGCGGGCACGCAGGTGTATTCGGCGTAGCCACCGTCGAACTGCCGACCCATGCCGCCCATGGCGGTCGCGACCATATCGCCTTTGGTGAACTCTTCCCCCGGCGCTGACTCCACCATACCGACGGCTTCAATGCCGAGCACACGCGGGAACTTCAGCCCTGGGGACAAGCCCTGCCGAGTAAAGAGCTCCGAGCGATTGAGTCCGAAGGCCTTTACTTTTATCAAGACCTCGCCGCTCTTCGGTGTGGGAATCAGGCGGTTCTCAATTTTGAGCACCTCCGGACCGCCCGGTTCATACATGACCACCGCCTTCATTGTTGGCATAGTCTTATCCTCGAGGCTCACGCCATTTGGACATCCGGGAACGTTCGGGTAGCGACTCCCCATACTTTGGACTCAGGCTGTCTGCACGAGTAGCGGGATAAAATGAGAATAGCTTTCCCATCCTCGGGATGATTTCAGGTCGTCTGTTTCAAGAGGAGTGGCTCTCCGCAACCATCTGCTGCAGATCAAGCTCACGTTCGAGCTCTCTCAAGATCCGATCGTGAATCTCACCGGCTCGATGCATGCGCAGCAGCTCAGCGCGAGCGGCATTGATCGCCGCGAGCAGGACAGTGAAGTGCTCGATCTTTTGTGGCTTGTGTCTGTCCCGGTCGGTCGTGTACTGCGCCGCAACGCGAGCCCGATACCCATATTGTTCCAGGAGCCGCGGATGACGCTCGCTGCCATCAGACTGCCGAGACAGGCGTGCGATCACCTTGTACTGCGCCTCAGTCATGCGTTTCCAGGCGAGGTCCTCGCTTTTTTGATGGACAATCTGCTCATTCGCTCCCGTCAAGCGCATCAGGCGAATCAACGGCCCCAGTGTCGTTCCCTGGAGCAGCACGGTGACCAGAATCACTGCAAATGCGCTGACCAAGACCAAGTCGCGGCCCGGCAGACTCACGGGCAAGGACAACGCCGCTGCGAGCGTAACGACGCCCCGCATGCCGGCCCAACTCATGACCAGCGCAACGCGATACGAGGGCTCTGTGCCTTTGCGATATCGGAGACGACGTGCGCAGCGACGCACGAGATCGGAGCTGAACAGCCACAGGAACCGAGACAAAATCACGACCGCGATCACACCGAGCACGGGGATCACCAACGTGCGGGCCGCAGACTGCATCCCGCCTACTCGCGCCAGGACACCGCGCAGCGACAGACCGATCAGGATAAACAGAATCGATTCCAGCAAGAACACCAGAACCTTCCAGAAGGCGTGCGCACGCATACGCGTGGTCGCTGTGAAGTCCGCGTGCTGATGCGAACCCAGGACGAGCCCCGTCGTAACGGTTGCGAGCACTCCGGAGACATGCAGATGCTCACCACCAATATAGGAAGCGGTCGCCAACAATAGCGTGGCTGTGATGATGAGCTCACTGTCGTTGAGCCGACGGATCACAATCAGCCCGAGCCACGCAACCAAAAGTCCCACCGCGGCGCCGCCGAGCGACAACAGGCAAAACGTGCCGATCGCCGCCGTCGTGTTGAAGACCCCTGTCAAGGCAGCCGCGACCGCGAAACGAAAGAGCACGAGCCCGCTCGCATCATTGAGCAAGCTCTCTCCTTGCAGAAGCGCGCTCATTCTAGGTGGCAGGATGAGGCGTTCGAGGACGGCTTCGGCAGCAACCGCATCAGGCGGGGAGACGATGGCACCCAGTGCGAAGCAGATGGCCCACGGCAGCCCCGGCACCAACCCCTTCACTGCGAGGCCGACTGCGAGCGTTGTGAATGCAACGGCACCGAGTGCCAGGAGCAAAATGCCAGAGAGGTTCTCTCGGAACTCGCGCCACACCGTGAAGTACGCCCCATTCATGAGGAGCGGAGGCATGAAGATGAGAAGAACGAGATCCGGATCGATGCTGAAGGTCGGGACGCCCGGCATGAGCGCAAGCGCAATGCCACCTGAGATGAACGCCGCTGCGGGCGGTAAATGCAGGCGGCGCGCCATTAACTCCAGAATGAGAATGGCGACCAGAAGGACTACCAGAAACTCGTATTGCGATGAGGCCGACATCAAGGAGTGTTCGAGCGACTGTCAGGGAACACGCGCATTCACGGCTTCATGAGGTGGAGGCCCGCGAAGATGAGGCGGCAGTGGTAAGGCCCCCGATCTGCCGCCTCTGCAGTCCTCCGCTGACTAATGGGGCGGTGGATTCGTGCTCGAGAAGCTGTAGCGCGCAATTCTCCACTTGCCATCGGAGCCCTTCTTGAAAATGAACAGCTCCTGGTTGCCTTCCGCGCTCATTGCGCCGGTCGCATTGATCTTATTCGTGCCGGCCGAATTCGTGCGCGCAAAGGCCCACTCCGGCGACATGATCATCACTTCGCGTACGGTAAACTTCACGTGCAATGTAATGTTCTTGAACACTGTGTCGTACGCCTCTTTCACTTGTGCTTTGCCGACGGCCGATTGGCTGTACGGTGGCATGAACACCCCATCCTCTGTATACAGAGGCAGCGCTGCGGCAGTCCTGGAGGCGTTCAGCGCGTCCTCATACGTGGATAGCACAGCTCTGATGGCGGCCTCGTCACCCGCCGATGCCGTAGCGCTGATGGCCACTGGAGTAAGGATCACCAGAATTCCCAGGAGGGCGGCGGCCGCGCACGTGGACTTCACCAGATGACTCAGTTTCACTTTGATTGCTCCGTATTGCGTTCTGAGATCGTTGAGATTAAGTGACCGGCCCCGGCGCCATTAGCCGGCAAACTCGGGAATGACAATTCCATAAATAGGAATAACGACATGGATCTCAACTCGTTGGTCATCTTTGCCAAGGTCGTCGAAGCCAACGGCTTTTCTGAAGCCGCACGGCGCCTGAAAATGCCGCTCGCCACGGTGAGCCGCCGTGTGGCCGATCTCGAGGATCAGTTGGGTGTGCGGTTGCTCGAGCGCTCGACTCGCAGCTTGCGCCTGACGGACATCGGCTCTGAAGTCCTCGAGCACGCGCAGCGCAGTGCCGAGATCAGCGATGCGCTTCAAAACATCGTCTCGGACCACCATTCGACGGTGTCGGGGACCCTGCGCCTGTCAGCGCCGCCAAACATCTCTGACTCATTGCTAACCCCCTTGATCTGCGCATTTCGGCTGTCTTATCCCAAAGTACAGGTACGCGCGCTCATTACCGACCGTTTTGTGGATCACATTGCCGACGGAATAGATCTGGCGTTCAGACTCGGCGCGCTCAAGGATTCCACGCTCGTCGCGCGCAAGGTCCTCACCTATCGGCATCAGCTGGTCGCGAGCCCCGACTACCTCAAAACCTGTGAGCCCCCGCGTAAGCCCCAAGACCTGCTAAACCATCCCTTGCTCGCATTTTCATATCGTAAGTCGGACTGCACGTGGACCTTTGTGCATGCGCACGGCAAGGACACAGAGACGCTCGCGTTCCATCCTGTGGTTGCGATGAACGACTTTGCGGGTCTCACGCCCGCGTTACTCTCAGGCGCCGGCATCGGCGATTTGCCTCCCGTCGTGTCGCCGCAGTTGATGCGCGACGGATTGCTCGTGGAGGTGATGCCCGAATGGCGCATGCGTGCGTTTGATCTCTCAATGGTTCATCTCGGCAACCGACATGTCTCAGGGCCGGTACGGGTGTTCAAGGAATTCGCGGCGCAAATGGTGCCCACCCTCTTTCCCGACCTTCCCATCTGACCCTATACAATGCGGATAACCGTCTTTCCGCGGAGCCGTCCCTTGCGACTTGCCGCGACCGCCGCCGCTGCCTCAACGAGAGTTACCGTGGCCTCGATAAGAACCTGCAGTTCACCTCGTTGCGAGCCGCTGAAGCATTCCGGCGTCAGCTTGGAGTGTGAAGTTTCCGCCCTTGACTCCTCGCTTTTGCATCTCCTTTTCATCCGCAACACCGAGCGTCGTCAGCGCGCGGCCACCATTTGACAGGAGTGTTGTGTTCTTCTTGAACGTGCTCGCATCGCTCACCATATCGATTACGGCATCAATGCCCTGGCGGTGCGCCGCCGAAATCTGCTCAGTCAAATCGGTGGCGCGGTAATCAAAGGTCTCGTGCGCGCCGAGCTTTTTCATCCGCTCGACATCCTGCGCGCCCGCCGTCACCAGGACGGTGAATCCTTTGGCCGCGGCCAGTTGCGTAGCGAAAGACCCCACGCCGCCGGTCGCGCCCACGATGAGCACTTTGCTTCCGGGTGGCAGCTCGAGGGAATCGACCAGGCCCAAGGCGGTCATGGCGGCGGTCGGTAGCGCTGCGCCTTGCTCATCACTCACGGTCGATGGCAATTTGGCTATGGCGGCGGTTTCTCCCACGACGGTGTATTCGGCATAGGTGCCCACACCCAGTGGCACACTAAAAAACTGACCGAAGACGCGGTCGCCCGTTTTGAAGCGCGAGACGCGAGCGCCAGTTCCGGCGACGACGCCCGCTGCATCCACACCCAACACGAGCGGCAGCACATTGGGCATGGCGCCCTCGAAGATGCCGTCAGCGATTTTCCAGTCCAGTGGGTTGATGCCGGCCGCTGACACCTTGACCAGCAATTGGTCCGGGTTTGGCACCGGTTGAGGAATCTCCATGAGGCGAGGCTCGCCTCTTAATTTCTCTACTGCTACTGCACGCATGACAAGTTCCTCGGGTTAGCTGAATCAGATTGTGGAATGCGCAATTCGAATCGGATGGGCGTGTTGAACTTCTAACGGCATAGGCTCGAGCGACTCTTAGGGAACCTCAGTACGACGAGGTCAGCCCCAGTACGACGATCTTTCCGTTCACCTTCGCAGTGGGCCAGATGGGAGAGGTCATGCCGACCGCGACTGCGATCTTCTGACCCAGGCCTGTGTCGTACGTGATCACACCACCTGCGAGCGCCCCGCCCAAATTCGTGGACCAGACTGTGTCCCCCGATTTCGTGTTCAGGACATAGAAGTGGCCTCCCATGTCACCAAAGAACATCACACCGCCGGCGGTCGGCGTGGTGCCGCTCAATATGGGATAGGGAGTGCGTACACTCCATATCTTCTCTCCGGTATCCGCATCGGTCGCCGTCATCCAGCCCGCCCATTGATGCGTGTCGTCTTGTGTACCGAACGCATCCGTGGCGGCGCTGAAAGCCTGGCCCGTTGGCACGGCTGCAAGGGCTCGCTCGCTCATCACCGTGACGGTCGTGCACCATTCCACTTCACCGGTCAGCAGTGTGTTTTCCGACGGGTCGTAAGCCGCACCGTTCCACTCCGCGCCGCCTTGAGAGCCCGGACAGAATCGCGTTCCCGCTTCGCTCGTCAGCGGCTTGTCGACATTGACTTGAGTCGTGACCGGCTTTCGATACAGGATTGCGTCCTGCGCGCGATCGATGATGTAGAGCTGTCCGTCTTTGGGCGTCTCGGCCATCAGATGCTTTCCCCCTCGGCTGGAAAACAAGACGGGGGCACCCGAGACATCCCAATCATGGAAATCGCGCGTCACCAATTGCACATGCCGACGATACGCGCCGGTCTTTGCGTCGAGCTCGACGATGGAGTTGGCAAACAGATTGCCGCCCGGCCGGAACGCACTTGCGAAGTCCGGCGCGGGGTTTCCTCCGGGCACATAGAGCACGCCGGTTGCCGGATCCAACGAGTACGAACTCCAGGTGCCTCCGCCCGAAATCGGAATTCCTGCCGGCGTCTTCCATGCGGCCGACGATACGGTGGCCGGAAGAGCCGCTTGGGGCCCGCGCGCGAGGTCCTGCGGACCTTTTGGAACCATGTAAAACTCCCAAACGATGTGGCCGTCTTTGGCATCCAGCCCGTACATGCGGCCTTTCACCCCCTTGTTATCGCCACCCCCAACGCCGACAAACACCATGCCCGCCCAGGCAATGGGCGCTGCGGGCACGGACTCACCGCGAGCGGCATCACCAATGGCGGTCGACCATACTCGCTGGCCGCTCTTCGCCTCGTACGCGAGAACCCGGCCGTCGGCCGTTCCGCGATAGACTCGCCCGTCGAGCCACGCAAGACCTCGATTCACCTTCATGAAGCCCGAGGGAAACTCCTCGTGCACCCGCCAGTTCTCTTTGCATGTATTCGGATCGAGCGAGACGGTGTCGTGTTCGGTGGTGGCAAAGAGCGCCCCCTGCACTTGGATCAGCCCGGTTTGAAAGGACACCTGCTGACCGGTGTCGTAGGTGCACACGATCTTCAATTGTTTGGCGTTCTTCACATTGACTGTCTGTAACGGTGAGAACCGTTCCGACGTCAGCGTTCGGTTGTAGGCGGGCCAGTCAGTGTCCGCCGCGATGACGAGTGGGGCGAGACTCGATCCAAACAGCATGCTCAGAGCAGACAGCAGCCATTTCATAAACGCTCTCTTACCTGGAACCGCGGTTCGCCCAATGTTGCGTTCTGGATCCGCATGAGGGCACAACAACCAGTCGCAATGTCAGCAGCGGCTCATTTGGCTACGACGCCGTGACTCAACGTCACGTGCTTGTACTCAATGAAGTCATCGATCACCGCAACCCCGTTCATGCGGCCGAGGCCTGACTGTTTGAATCCGCCCTCTTCGGTTTCGTCATAGATCACCGCCCAGTCGTTGATCCAGATGGTGCCTGCGTCCACTTCGCGCGCGACCCTGAAAGATCGATTCACATCCCGCGTCCAAATGCCGGCGGCGAGCCCGTACTCACTGTCGTTGGCGAGCGCGATCGCCTCCGCTTCGGTGTCGAACACTTGCATCGTGAGCACAGGCCCAAAGGTCTCCTGTTGCACGATGTCGAGTTTCGGATTCGTCACCTCGAGCAAGGTGGGCTTATAGAAGGCGCCCTTTCCAAGCACGCCTTCGGTGACCGGGCCACCGCGCACGATGACTTTCGCGCCCGCGGCAATCGCCCCCTCTACGACCTTGTCGACTCTGGCGACGTTCGGCTTGTCGATCAGTGGCCCCATCTCGCTCGTAGCATCACTCGCCGGCCCGACCTTCACGTTGCGCAATCGCTCTGCCAATCGCTCGCGAACGAGGCCGCCGACTCCGCGTTGCACGAGTAACCGCGAACCGGTCATACAGAACTGCCCGGCAAACACGGTGAGCGCTCGCGAGAGAACCGGGACGACCGCATCGATGTCCGCATCGTCGAACACCAGCATCGGTGTCTTACCACCCAGCTCCAATCCAAAGCGCTTGATGAACTTGGCGCCTACCGCGGAGATCGCCCGACCGGTTGCCGAACTGCCGGTGAAGCTGATGACGGGCACATCGGGCGAAGCGATCAGGTACCTCGACCCTTGCGCGTGCTGTTCACTGAAGAAATTGATCACGCCCGGCGGCAGGTCAGTCGCTTCCGAGATGACCTTACAAATGAGTGAGGCCACCTGAGCCGACTGACCCGGCATCTTCACAACCGTTGTACACCCGGCAGCCAGAGCAGGTGCCAAGGATCGGATCAACAGAACGATCGGTGAATTCCACGGCACGATGATGCCGGCGACGCCCATCGCCTGGCGCAGCACGATGGAAAGACTGCCGGCTTTGGGCTCGACCGCGCGCCCGAAGTCGCATCGTACTAACGAGGCATAAAACCGTAGTTTGCTCGGGACCATCGCCACTTCGAAGGTGGCCTCGGCTTTCACCTTGCCGTTTTCGGTCGAAAGCAGTTCCACCAGATCGTTCTGATGTCGCTCGAAGGCATCGGCCAGTTGATGGATCACGCGGGCGCGTAGGTGTCGATCACGTTCCCAAGGCGACTCCAGGAATGCGCGCTTGGCTGCCGCGATGCTGGCGATGGCGGCGCTCTCGCCACCATCGACATAGCTGCCGATGACTTCGTAGGTGGCCGGGTTGATCGAGTCGTGAACGGTCTCGGCGCCCACCCACTCGCCACCAATCCAGTTCAACGCTACCGGCTTTCTAGCTTGCATAGATTTCACCCCCGTTGACGGCTGAAGGAGCGCTGCAGAGTGCGCTCATGACCCGAACCCTGCCGCGGCACCTGCTGACAGCGTTTCGAGATCCAATGAGAAGAGTCGGTCGGCATTTGTGCGCCCGACCCGCAGCTTGATCTCATTCTCGAGGCGCATGTCATCGAACCAACGTGCACCCATATCCATCTGCTCGTAGGGATAGTCCACGGAAAACAGCACGCGCTCGACGCCAATCTGCTCGATCGCTTCGAGGAACGGCTTCGTATGAAAATGACCGCTGGTAGTGATGTAGAAGTTGTTGGCGAAGTAGTAGCTCGGACGTCGTTTGGCCTTGGATCCTTTTTGGCCTTCTCGCTGCTCATCGAGCCGGTGCTGCATACGAGGGAGCATGAAAGGCAGACCCTCGCCCAGGTGCCCGAGGATCACCTGCAGGGTCGGATATCGATCAAAGAGTCCACTCAGCATCAGGCGCACCGCATGACTGGAGGTTTCGTACGCAAACGCCCAGGCCGATCCGCCTAACTCAGGATACCCTCGGATCGAGCGCGTTTGGCTCGGCAGCGGCTCGCGCGGATGTAGATAGACCGGCACGTTCAGTCGGGTGACGCACTCCCAGAACTCATCGAGCGGCGCCTCATCCAGGTACTGGACGCTCTCCTCAGGGCCGACATTCGTATAGCCGTTGATCAAAGCGCCTTTCAGCTCCAGGTCCGTCACCGCTCGCTCGAGCTCCTGCGCCGCCGCTTTCGGGTCCTGCAACGGCACGGAGGCAAACGCGGACAGACGTCCCGGATACTGCTTGATGAAGGAATGCGCGTAGTCATTGGCCGATCGCGCCAACTCCACGGCTTCGCGCTCATCGATGACTGACTGTACGCCGGGCGAGGTCAGCGACAGGATGCACAGCTCGATGCCGGCGCGATCCATCTCGGCGATGCAGAGCCGCGGATCGAGAAGTCGTCGCTCGACGTCCTGCGCATAGGCCTTGCCGTTGCGATCCTCCTCGCTCTTCGCGTTCCAGTGCCGGTTGTTCAACTCAGTCGAGAAGTGTTCCTCGAGCGCTACCTTTCCATCCATCGTCGACTCCTGCCGATGCTCTGCTGTTTAAGGCGCCAGTGCCGCCGCTCTCACGCTCGCGGCGAAACGGTGCCGGCTTGGTACGGGTCCTTCGATTTGCGCAAGGTCAGTACGCCATCGACACTGAAACCCGGTGCGCCTGATCTGGCGACCAGCAGAAAGCCACCGGCCATCGTCATGTTCTTGGGGAAGTTGATCAGCTGCATCGGGTCAGCCCATTTCATGTGAAAGATGAATGCCGTGAGTAGGCACCAACCGGCCAACAACAACGACAGCGGGCGAGTCCACAATCCGATCAGCAGAAACGCACCTGCCAGAATCTCCCATGCTGCCGCAGGCCAGATGAGAATGCCCGGAACGCCGAACGCTTCCATGTAGCCTTGCGTCGCTATCACGGAGCCGAGCTTGCCAATACCGGACACGAGGAAGATGAACGCCATCAATGCACGGCCGGGCGAGTCCAGATATTTCGTGAAGCTAAGCATGTGGGACTTCCTGTTGTATGAGCAGCCAGTCTAGAGTTTGGTGCGCCCCGTGATTAGCACCGTAAGTTGAGAATGCGCCTCTCGACTTTGAGATAATCGGTGGCGAGACGCTTGGGGTGCAGGGCTGCGATGGGCGCAGTCCATTGACCTGCATCAACGTTGCGAGTTCCTCCTTGATTAGCTTGAGGACGTGCCGCGAATGACCCATGTTGTTTGGCGAGTGCAGCTGCTCCTGTCCCATTCACTCACCCTGCTAAATTGGACACAGCACGTAGAAGAGGTGCTCGCTTAGCATGTCGCCGCCGACCGCCCGGCTGAACTCCCTGAAATGATCGGACTTGAGGTGGCGCTCCCTGGCCTGCATATCCTTCCAATGCTCCAGGATGACGAATCGCGGGCGTTCATTGACATCGACATTCGCTACATACGACAGGTTGCCCTCTTCCGCCCGGCTCGGCGCTACGCATGCCATAGCGGCGCTCTTGACGGCCTCTGCCTTACCTGAACTTGCATGCAACGAGACCACGACACGAAGATCTTCACTCATGACTTGCTCCTGATTCAGAGTTGGATGAGCGCGTTCCCTGGCATTCACGAGTGCTTCAACTCACGCAGACCAGGGCCCACCATTGCCGTCACCTGACGTCCACCGCAATGCGACTTTGCGCGCTTGAGCGGCTAAGGCGGCGGCGAACGGATACTCGAGAAACTATAACGTGCGATCTTCCACACGCCGTCAGCACCTTTCCTGAGGACGAATAGTTCCTGGTTCTCTTCAGGTGTCATCACGCCCGTCGCATTATCTTTGTGGGTGCCGGAAGAGTTGGTACGCGCAAAGGCCCACTCGCGTGACATTTGAACTATCTCCCTGATCGTGAATTTCACGTGCAGGGTGAAGACCTTGAATCCTGCACCGTACACATTGCTCAATTGCGCTCGCCCCAGGACGGACTGATTATACGGAGGCATAAGGACGCCATCTTCCGCATACAGCGCCACGGCCGCCGCGGCAGTGCAGGCGTTCAGTGCGTCTTGGTAACCTGTTAGGACGCCCCTGATTGCGTTCTCGTCTGCGGTATTTGCGACGGCAGAGCCTATGCCGGAAGTCAATACAAAGAGTGACGCCCACAGCGCGCGCGTTCGCCAAACTGAGTCAATGAATCGTCCAGTCTTCACCTTGAATTCCCTCATAGATGAAACTTCGCCGCCACTGGCCCAACGTTCGAGGCCAGCGGACCGAGCGCTTTCAGCAGCACAGCGCAAACGGGGTGGTGATCGTAGCCCTGCGCCGTCGCCGTCACTAGCCAGTCGCAGTGAGAATGAATTTCCCACTGTTGAGATAATTCTGATCACGGTTCAGGGGTACCCTACGGTGAAGATGCTCACCGTCGTCAAGGGACCAAGATGAAAAAGATCGTCAGCATGCGCACTGCGACGAAGGGACATTGGGTCGGAGACGGTTTCGCCGTGCGTTCGATCTTTTCGTATGACGACCCATCCCAGTCCCTGAGCCCTTTTCTATTGCTGGACTACGCGGCTCCGAGACAATTCCCTCCGGCGCCAAGCCCGCGCGGTGTCGGCGAGCATCCTCATCGTGGCTTTGAGACGGTCACCATTGTGTATCAGGGAGAGGTGCAGCACCGTGACTCGAGCGGCGGAGGCGGTACGATTGGCCCTGGAGACGTGCAATGGATGACGGCTGCGTCCGGGATCGTTCACGATGAATTCCATTCGCATGATTTCACCCGCACCGGCGGTACGATGGAAATGGTCCAACTGTGGGTGAACCTCCCGGCGAAGGACAAGATGTCCGTGCCGAAATATCAGACTCTCAAGAAGGCCGATATCCCATCCGTCGCGTTACCCCACGATGCGGGTCACGTGCGCGTGATCGCGGGGGAATTTGCGGACCAGCGTGGACCTGCGCAAACTTTCACCTCACTGGGTGTATGGGACGTGTGTCTTCACCAAAGCCGCGCCGCTGAATTCACCGTTGTCGAAGGCCACACGCTCGCTCTCGTTGTACTGCGCGGTACAGTGTTGGTGAACGGCAGCGAAGTTGTCCGAGAAGCGCAGATGGTTCTGTTTGACCGCGCCGGTTGCGACGTGGCGGTCGAGGCCAACAGCGAATCGAATCTTCTCGTTCTCAGTGACGAGCCGATCAACGAGCCCGTTGTGGGCTACGGCCCGTTTGTGATGAACACCGAGGCCGAAATTAAACAGGCCACTACCGACTTCGACAGCGGTCGCTTCGGTCACCTGAAGGCTTGAGCCGACTCGACCGAACGAAAGCCGATGTGGTTAGCTCCGATGCCGCAACCTCTTACGAACTCATGCCCGACCTAGCTGATCGCTCCAGGACGCTAGAGCTCCGCACCATAGCTCTTCCACGATGCAGCCCATGCGAAAATTGCAGATTTGGCTACTAATCGAGGTCTCTCGATGGCTCTAGGATCGCTGGCCTGTTCCGCAACGGGAGCGTGCGACTATGTCGACGAACAGACTGTCGGCTAAGGATCGATTCGAAATCTTCGAGCAGGTCCATCTTCATCCCGCTAATGCAGCGGCGATAGGGTATGACCGGAAATACTTCAACGAAGCCGCCGAGTCGATCGGCCCTTATCAGCGCGCCGGCAAGGTAGCCACCTTCACAGAGCGCACGCAGATTCTTCCGGGCGTGACTGCAATCCCGACACCTGGCTACACGCACGGCTGGATCCTCGAGCCCACCGATACCAAGATCCTGATGCTCACTCCCATCGAGGGCTCGCAGAAATGCGACTGTAGACAAGTACGTTGGCAGCAAACATCCACATTTCATCATATCGACTATGGCGCGCGGAGGATTTAGTGGTACGCCGGTACTCTTTTCATATAACGAAGCTGAGCCGAATGAAAGCACACTCGGAATGGTAACCGATGCGCTGGCGATGAATGGACGTGATCCAGAGCTAGCTGCGTGAGACAGCAATCCCGTCTTCAACGTCGCGATAGAACGACTCCGATTCCCTGGAGCCTTGCCCGTTCGGACACGCCAGCTCGATCAAGACCGCGAGCATGTCTGAAAACCACGTCGTGTCCCCACGCATAGGCGGTATCGCGGGGTCCGGGAGATATATGCGACGGCGCGTGTAATGAGATCGGGGTCGCGATCCTGCCCTCGCACGAACTCCTCATGATCGAGCGCAATCGAAAAGAGCTGCGCAGCGACGGCGTCAATGGACGCGACATCGACGGGGCGATGCTCCCACATCGTCGTCCGCGCCGCCTCGAAGCATGTAGTCTTCAGCGCATCGCGATCCAATGACTTCTTCATGCTCACCAACCTTAATCCGTTACCGATCCAGCCCACCGGGCTGTTCGAATCGTCAGGCCCCTTAAGCGGCGATCGTCACTCTCGCCTTTTGTCGAACCCCCGACAGCAGATCATAAGAGCGACCGTACACCTATCCAGCTTCTCGGCGCCGGGTGCCGAGAGGCCGGCATTGCGGTCACGCAATCAAGGGTGCGCGAGCAGCCGTCAGCCCTAAAACCAGGATCCACGACCGGTGGCCAGAGAGGCCGTCTCGGGGCCCGCGGGTCGTTAGATTCGCCATTGCGTGATCCCGTGCTGATCGAGCCGATACATGGCACAACCGCGCCGAGTGCACCCGCGCCAATTACGGAAAGTCTTCGACGAGAACACTGTCGTTGGATGCCGCGCGCAAAAATTATTTCTTTGTAGCTAAAGTTTGTAGCTAAGAAATTCGGGATGTTGGTCCGGCGCGTGTAAGTTTTTGATTTTGCGGCGTGATTTGGTGCCGGCTGGGCGGTTTGCGCTGTACCGGCAGTGCCGGTGAGGATTCGCGTGAAGTAGTAGGCGTCTTGCCGGAGGCCTGCTGCGCAGGTCATGGTGAAGTAGCGAAGTGCGCATCTCGAAACGAAGGCGCCCTCGTTGCCGGCACGACTGGTGTGTGCGAATGTGCCAACGCAGCGACCCCCTCACCTTCAAAACCAATGCACGATATTCAAGTTTCGTAGTTAGATTTTTATGTTCTGCGCGTTGATTTGGTTGATTGATACTAAAAGACTACCAGCGCGCATTTGCCGGACAAATTGATCTACCTGTTGCTTGGTTGCGTTATCTGGCAAACCAATCCAAGTACGGACTCGTTTTCCCCCAGGCACTCGGACCGATACTCGTTCTTTCTCCCAATCATTGTTTTGCAGTCCTCGTGGCCCTTCTAGCTGCCATACGTGTTCGAAGAGAGTATTGACATGGAGGTCACCGTCGAGCCAACGCGTATTGGGGCCGACTA
>JAQGOF010000119.1 GCA_028293745.1 Gammaproteobacteria bacterium
GGCGTGATGAGCGCTGCATCGATCACGAACCTGCGTGCGGTATCCGCATCCATGGGCCTGATGCTGGAGACCGCCTCTGAACGCCTTTCGCATCGCGGCGGCCCTCACTGGGGCTCGCCCGACAAGCTGCCCGCGAACAGGCTCGCAACTCTGCGTGCGGCGGGTGAACTGAAGGTTCCGTTCACAACCGGACTCCTGATAGGTATCGGCGAGACGCGGCGCGAGCGTATCGAAGCGCTGCTTGCGATTCGCGATCTGCACGAACGCTATGGACACATCCAGGAAATCATCATCCAGAATTTCCGCGCCAAGCCCGGCACCCCCATGGCCAACGCGCCAGAGCCGACGCTGGATGAGCATCTGTGGACGATTGCTGTAACGCGTCTGTTATTTGGACCGGGCATGACCGTCCAGGCGCCTCCGAACCTGCAGCCTGGCGCGCTCGCTGCTCTCGTGCGAGCGGGCGTCAACGACTGGGGCGGGGTGTCGCCCGTCACCCCGGATCATGTGAATCCCGAACGGCCCTGGCCGCATCTGAGCCAGCTTCAGAAGGAAACCGAGGCGGCCGGGCGGCAGCTGGTTGAGCGGCTAGCTATCGGACCGACCTTCGCGCGGCAGCCCGAGATCTGGGTGGATATCGGATTGCGTAAGGCGATTCGCGAACGTATGGACGCTACGGGACTGGCTCGAACCGACGCTTGGCATGCAGGCGCGGGGCACGAAACTCCTGTCGAAGCAGCGGGTTGGCGTACACCTGACCACGGACGGACGTTCGCACACTCTCTCGCCACCGAACGTCTGCTACGTCGCGCCGAGCGCGGAGACAGTTTGGATGAAGGAGAAATCGTCGCCCTCTTTTCCGCCCACGGCAGTGAGCTCACCGCAGTACTACGGGCTGCCGATGGCCTGCGCGCGGAGGCCGCTGGCGATACCGTGACTTACGTCGTCAATCGCAACATCAACTACACGAACATATGCTTCTATCACTGCGGATTCTGTGCGTTTTCTAAAGGCCGCAACAGCCGCGACCTTCGCGGTCCCGCATACAAGCTCGATCTGGACGAGATTGCACGCCGTGTAACCGAAGCGCGCGCAGCCGGCGCGACCGAAGTGTGTCTGCAAGGCGGCATCCATCCCAGCTACACCGGCGACACGTATCTCGACATCGTTGGAGCGGTGAAATCAGCCGTGCCTGACATGCATGTCCATGCATTCTCGCCACTGGAGATTACGCACGGTGCGCACACGCTCGGGCTGTCGCTGGCAGTTTATCTGCGCAAACTGAAAGCGGCCGGACTCTCGACGCTGCCGGGAACCGCAGCCGAAATTCTGGATGACGAAGTCCGCCGTATCATCTGCCCGGACAAGCTCAACACAGGGCAGTGGCTGGAAGTAATGCGCGAGGCACATGACGCTGGCCTGCGTACCACGGCAACCATCATGTTTGGGCACGTAGATCACCCCAAGCACTGGGCACGCCATCTATTGCATATTCGCGCCCTCCAGCAAGACACCGGGGGCTTTACTGAATTCGTGCCCTTACCGTTCGTACACATGGAAGCACCGTTATGGCGGAAAGGCATGACACGGTCAGGACCGACTTTCCGCGAGGCCGTGATGATGCACGCCATTGCACGGCTGGTGCTGCATCCAAATATCTCCAATATCCAGACTTCGTGGGTGAAAATGGGGCCGCAGGGCGCTGCATTTTGCCTGAATGCTGGCGCCAACGATCTCGGTGGCACCCTGATGAATGAGTCGATCACGCGCGCGGCAGGGGGTGTGAACGGCCAGGAGTTCGATGCGCACCGCATGCAGCACCTGATCGCAAGCCTGGGTCGTCCGGCTCGCCAGCGCACGACGCTGTATGCCAGCGTCAGCTGCGATTCGACAATTGCGCACAGCGTGGCGTGACCCGACGGGCTGACCGGTTAAGGCCGAGGTTGCGGCCGAATTTCTGACTGCGGCAGAAAAGAGGTGCGCGTATCCTTGCGGCTCAAGGCCGCGAAACCAGGAGTGGGACCATGGCGCAGACAGTCATACCGGATTCGCATGTGGATTTGTTCAAGAAAAAAGCGTTTGCGCATCTCGCGACGCTGATGCCCGATGGCCAACCTCAATCGACCCCCGTGTGGGTGGATTTCGACGGGCGCCATGTTGTAATCAACACGGCCGAGGGCCGTCAGAAGGACAAAAACCTGCAGCGCGACAAACGAGTCGCATTGTCGATCACCGATCCTGACAATCCATACCGCTACCTGGAAGTACGCGGCGCCGTAGCCGAGCGAACCCTCAACGGTGCCGACCAGCACATCGACGCGATGGCCAAAAAATACCTGGACAAGGACAAGTATCCGTTCCGCAAGCCGGGGGAAGTCCGCGTCATCTACAAAATTGAGCCCAAACACGTTACGTCGACGATGTAAGCGGCCCAGCCCTCCCTTCTGGCGCTGCTGGGTCTCGGGCAGGCGGTAAAACCGGCTGCCGCGCGGCGACGACCTCTGCCCGCAAGTGGGGCAGATACTCTGGGTATTCGCGCGCAATAAAGGCGATCAGTCCCTCGCGCACGCGACAGCGCAGATCCCAATTGAGACTCGAGTCAGCAGAGCTGACAAGCGCCCGCAGTTGAATCGATTTCTCGCTGGCATCAACGACTTGCAGCAGCACGACGCGGCCGTCCCATTCCGGCGCATTTCCACACAGGCGCGCAAGCTCTGCGCGCAGAGGCTCCACCGGCATGCGGTAGTCAACCCACCAGAATACCGTGCCGATGAGATTCGACGAGGAGCGTGTCCAATTCTGGAATGGGTGCTCGATGAACCATTGCAACGGCAGCACGAGCCGGCGTTCATCCCACAAGCGCATAATCACGAACGCGCCCGTGATTTCCTCCACGCGCCCCCACTCACCTTCGACGATCAGCACGTCATCGAGCCGGATCGGCTGCGTCAGCGCAATCTGGAGGCCGGCGATGAGGTTACCCAGCACCGGACGCGCGGCCAGGCCTGCAACCAGCCCGGCGACACCAGCCGAGGCGAGCAGGCTCGTACCGATTTGACGCACGCTTGGAAAGGTCATCAACGCGCCAGACACACCGATGACGAATATGAACACCATCAACGTGCGCCCCAGCACATTGACCTGCGTTTGTAGCCGCCGCGCACGCAGGTTGTCAGCGGTGTCGGCAGGGTTCAGCAAAGCAACGATGGACACGAATGCGCTGATGACCCGCAGTCCCAGCCAGGTCAACGAACAGATAAGACCCAACGCGGTCGCATGACGCACGGCGCCGATGAGTGGCAACTGGTCCGCCGCGTGCTCCCACACGAACTGCAGCGCCACGACAACCAACAGCCATCGGGCGGGTTGGCGGGTGCGATCCAGAAACGCAGCCGCGATCGGATAGCGGCCCGCCAGTCGCCGCACCCCCATCGACGTAATATTGAAGACAAGCAGCGCCACCAGGACCGCCGCCACGGCAGCGAGCAGGTTGTCGAGCCAGATGTTGCCGGTCAAAGAAAATGCGGGCATATCGCGGATATCTCACGTCCATCGTAGCCTGGGCGAGAAGCGGAAGTCTTTTTAGCGGATTGACTGCTCGACGAAGTCAGCAAATCCGTGCACGAATTTCGTCACGCGTTCGCGGATCGCTGGATCGATGAGATCGCCGGAAGCATCGAACACTTTGCCCGCTTCGCTCACGTAAAGCGACACACCGTACCAGGGCCGCATGCCCAGCGTTCGCACGATGGGCAGCCAGGCAGTTTGCGAGAGCAGCGTTCCGAATCGGGTCGTTGACGCGCCCATGATGGCAACTGGCCTGCCGTTGAAAACGCGTGGCGCATCGGATGGTGGGCGCGAGAGCCAGTCAATCGCGTTCTTGAACACGCCGGGAATCGAGTTGTTGTATTCGGGAGTGACGAGCAGCAAGCCATCTGCGGCAGCGATCTGGTCTTTCAGCTCGCGAGCGGCCGCCGGGATACCGTCGCTGGCTTCGAGGTCGGCGTCGTACAGGGGAATGCCGCGAATCGATCCGACTTCGATGGTAGTGCCCGCGGGCGCCGCTGCAACAGATGCCCGAAGCAGAGCCGCGTTGAACGATCCGCGTCGCAAGCTGCCGGAGATGCCGATGATTTTAGCCATAGGAGCTCACATGGTACTGAAAGCCCCTTGGCAATGCGAAACCAAGCCTCACCGCCCGATTTCGGCCCCGCCCGATCTGGGCACCGCCCAGTCACGGCCACCGCTTTCCATCAGTCACCGGTGTGACGCCTCGAGTAGTTGCCGCGCAGGGTGGCCACCAGCGACACGATTTCACCGACTGTGGGTATTGCATTCTTCATGACACCCTCTCTTCCCATAGACGCCGCGGCGACCCTATCCGACGATTGCTGCACGGCCATGACAACTTGTGCGTTTCTCACCCGCGCGCTGAAAGCCGCGCAATGCGAGTGTTCCCATCCCCTGAGCAGTGCGTCCGCGTCAATGACCGGGCGCACTGCTCCGTCATTGCTACTATTAACACGTGTTATCAACTCGTGTGTGTATGGTACGGACAGTTTTTAAGTCAGGCGAGGAGTACCATAATGAGTGATACGACACTGCGACCCATCGGACAGAGCGCGCTGGCAACGGCGCTCATTTTGCTCAGCTGCACTGCCTGGAGTGACAATGACCAGGGCGATGCCGCGCGCTCCTACTCTGTGCACCCTCTGGTCTCGGACGGAGCGCTGCCGGCAGATCACATGGATGCGAGCCTGCGGAACGCCTGGGGCATAGTCTTCAATCCAAACGGCGCCGTGTGGATCGCCGACAACAGAACCAACACCTCCACGCTCTACGACGGCACTGGCACCAAGGTCAGTCTCGGCTCATTTCCCGAAGTCCACCTACCGCCCGGAAGTAACGGCGATGCCGCTCCCACAGGCATTGTGTTCAACTCCTCCAGTGATTTCCCCATCAATCCACCCGGAGCATTGCCAGCCGCCAGTGTCTTCATCTTCGCGGGTGAGAACGGCACGATCATGGGCTGGTCGCCCACGGTGAGCCTGGGCAACGCGTTTGTAGCGTATGACGACAAGACCGGGGGCGCTATCTACAAAGGCCTCGCCCTCGCGCAGAACGGTCAGGGAAATTTTCTGTACGCCACGGACTTCCACAACGGAAAGATCGACGTGTTCGACAAGACGTTCACGCGCGTCGCGCTGACAGGCACCTTCAGGGACGGCGACGTACCGCAGGGCTATGCGCCGTTTGGAATCAAGAACATCCAGGGCAATCTGTACGTTACCTTCGCAAAACAGGACGCCAACCGCCAGGATGACGTGCGCGGCGCCGGTTTCGGGTTTGTGGACGTGTTCGACGCCAATGGCAACCTGATCCGCCGGATTGCCACGCGGGGGAGTTTGAACGCGCCGTGGGGTCTTGCGCTTGCGCCTGCGGACTTCGGGCGGTTCGGCAATCGGCTGCTGGTCGGGAATTTCGGGGACGGCACCATCGATGCGTACGATCCCGCCACGGGCGCATTTCTCGGACAGTTGCATGCGACAAGCGGCCAGGTACTGAAACTCGATAACCTCTGGGGCTTGAGTTTCGGCAACGGCGTGTTGGGACAACCGACCAACAGCCTGTTCTTCACGTCCGGGCCCGGTGCAGAGCAGCATGGCTTGTACGGCCGAATCGACGCCGTTGGCAGCGACGACCACGACCCGAGCGCACATTGAAGTAGAGAAAGTCAGGGCCAGCGCGCCTCGCAGGTGTCGCTTGCGAGGCGCATCCGTTCTACTTGGGAGCGAACGTAGGAATGCCGAGGCGCGGCGGGGCGGCGAAGTCGAAACATCCCCACATGTCATCCGACTTGTCGCCGGGCAATGCATCGAAGCCTCCCAAAGGGGGCAGCCCGAAATTGCGCAGGCAGAACTTCACGAGGCTGATGTGCGAATGAAACACCGAGTCAATGCCAACTCTGGCATAGGGACTCACCACCAGGCAAGGTACGCGCGGACCGTAGCGGAACTGCGAGCCCTGGTACCCGGCCGGACCGCCGCCCTTCCATTGCAACACATTCGGCGGTTCGATGTGGTCATACCAGCCGCCAAAGTCATCCCAGGTAATAAAAATGGCCGTCTTCGGCCACAGCGTACTTTTTGCGACCGCTGCGACTCGCGCTGCAGTCCAGGCAGACCCGGGACCCACGTTCGGCTTGCTGCCGCCGGGGTGCTCGCTGAAACCTCCCGGTGCATACATCCATGACACCGCCGGCAGAAAACCACGTGCGCAGTCCTGGTCGAACTGGCTCCCGCTGACGTTCCAAGGATCGTTGGCAAGCGCTTTTATGTTCCGGAAGTAGGACGCGAGCCTATCGTCCGAATAGGCCCGCCAGTCATGGCCTGCAGCCTTCAGCGTGGCTGGCAAAGAGTTGATGTCGTAAGGAGGCTGCGGCTGGTACGTACGGTGCGCACTCGAGTTGTCGATGAGCGGCGAGGTGCCTGCAATCAGCACGAGATGATTCGGCTCTGACTGGCTGGCGATCTCCGTGTAGTACTGGTCGCACAGCGTGTACTGTTGCGCGAGTGCCCAGTAAGCCGGGATATCCGCCTGCACATATTGCAGACGGCGCGCGCCGCCCGGTGCCGGGTCCCCACGGTGCAGCCATGCATGGTGATCGTGCGGCGGATCCGACTTTTCCGGGTCCGGGGCGTGAGGTTTTGTGGTCCCGGCGGCTCCCGGAAACGTGCCGAAGTAGTTGTCGAAGGTGTGATTCTCCTTGACGATGATGACGACATGCTCGATCGGACTCGCAGGACCTTTAGCCATCGCGTACTCCTTACTGCTTGACCTGCGAACAGTATCGAATAATGGTCACAGAAATGTGAAGCGGCGGAACCACAGCAAATGGAGCGCGGGATTCATTGCTCCCGTCAGCAACATTGCACCGCCAGTCCCTCCCCCGAGAAGCGCATGACGGCGCTTCCCGGTGGTGTGCTTCGTCTCCTCTGCCGTATCCTCCAGGCGTTACAGCGTGCGCATGAACGCTACGAGATCCGACTTCTGCTGCTTCGTCAGCTTCGTCTCGAGCACGACGTTGAAGAACTCGACCGTATCGTCCAACGTGAGCAGCCGCTCGTCGTGCAGGTAGGGAGGTGAATCCTTGACGCCCCGGAGTGGGAACGTCTTGATGGGACCGTCAGAGGACGCCATCATGTTGTTGATCAACTGGGGCTTGTAGAATCGCTCGACCTGCAGGTTATGCATCAGATTGTCCGTGTAAAACGGCGCCTGGTGACACTCGCTGCAGCGACCCTTGCCGAAGAACACGGCCTGGCCCCTGAGCTCCGCGGCAGTCGCCCTTGCCGGAATCAGCTTGCCGAACACATCGAGCTTCGGCGCAGGCGGGAAATCCAGCAGCTCCTGGAACTCCGCCATCGCATGCACCTGGCTGCCGCGATCCAGAATGTTCACGCCCTTCTTGGTCGCGATGACCGGATCGCCGTCGAAATACGCGGCGCGCTGCTCGAATTCAGTAAAGTCCTCCACCGTCTTCAGCGCGCGCTGCGAGCCAAACAGACGCTGGATGTTCACGCCTCGCAGCGAGGGAGTATCGATTCGATGCCGGAACTCCTCCGGGCGGATGTCACCGACCAAGTGCGTCGACGCGTTGGTGTGGCCGTTGGCATGGCAGTCGAAACACGTAACGCCGCGACTCGGATGCTCCGAGCGGCGGTCCTCCGTCTGGTTGAACTGCTGCTGCGCAAAGGGTGTCACGAGCAGCCGCAGCCCTTCGAGCTGCTTGGGGTTCAGGATTCCGTTGAAAATATGGTAGTAGTTCTCGATCGTCACGAGCTGCCCGTGTGAAACATCTCCGAGGTCGGGCCGTGTCGTCAGGTAGATGGGCGCGGGAAACTCCGGCAGGAAATGATCCGGTAAGTCATAGTCAAGATCGAAGCGCGTCAGGTCACGGTCCTCCTGCCGCTTTATCTCATCGATGTGAAACTTTGGAAACACCATGCCGCCTTCGGGATGATTCGGGTGTGGCAGGGGCATGAAGCCCGCGGGAAACACTCCCTTGGCGCGAATCTGCTCCGGCGTCATGCTGGCAAGGCTGTCCCAGGTGACTCCAGCCGGCAGCTTGATGCGCACGCCTTCCTGGATAACCTTTCCGCCCGACATGGTGACGCCCCTGGCGGGATGATTGCCGAGGTCGTAGCGCTGCTGGAGAAGATCCTGCTGGCGCTTTTCGATGCCGGGCTTCGCGGCCCGCATGCGTTGCAGGGTCGTCGCGAAGTCCTCGGTGATATTCACAGACATGTAGCTGGTCGGCTGTGCCGCCGTGGCGCCGCCGATGATACCGGCCGACAGCGTCACAACTGCGCTGGCCAGTGCACACCGGATCGCTCTTCGTTTGTCCCTAAGCATTACCTGATCTCCTGCCTTGATTGTAGTCAAGCGCGTAAGACTAGGCCGGGTTCGAGCCCCCGTGGTTCCCTCGAGGTTCCCTTTTGGTTCAGTTTGACGGCGCATGCTGCGCCGCAGCCGGGCTGTTGTGTGAGTTGATGTTAGCGGCGTGTTAGGAAAATCGCCGCCTGCTGCGAAATCCGTGCCTCGGCTCCAGATGACGCCGGCCGCGGATGGGCATCCTGGCTGGTGGTACGAGGCACTGGATGTGCTCGCGGCACGCACGATACGGCGCATGCGTGGGCGCTGCAACAACATGACACGTCACATATTTTGATGAGCCGGCAGGATTGAAGGCCGAAGTTGCGACACCAGTCTCACCCTGGACACGCCGATCGCTCCACCCTCGATACTCAACACGGAGTTGCTTCCGCGGCCCGTAAAGGTGTGAAGTAATGGAACGTCCCCTGCGGCTGTTAATCGTCGATGATCAACATCCCGACGCCGAGCTCAGCGCCCTGCAAATTGCCCGCGGCGGCTATCCCTGTACCTGGCGTCGCGTCGAAACCGAAGCCGACTTCAGCACTGAGGCGTCGCTTCGGAGACGGTGACAACCTCGCCTACTTCGGCGGCGGAATATTTGTGGCGGTCTTCGAGGAGCATCTGCGCAACGCGGTGCACGATTCCGCGACCGCGGTATTCGGTCAGCCGTTCGCGATTGGTGGCTGCGCGATTCCGGCTACGGTCAAATGCGGCCTGGCACGTTATCCTGTACACGGTCGGAACGCCGCGACACTCCTGCAATATGCCGAAGGCGCCCTGGAGAAAATCCGCGAGCGTCGCGAAATCGCGCCAGTGCGGTTGCTCGCTGCAAGCGCCGCCGACTCTCGCGGGCGAGGGCTCGAGCAACGTTTGCGTCTGGCACTCAAGCATCAACAGTTCCTGGTCCACTATCAGCCCCTGATCGAGCGGGTCAGCGGTCGAATCATCGCAGTCGAAGCGCTTCTGCGCTGGCGCGATCCGGAACGCGGGCTGATATCACCGGGCGCATTTATGCCGGCCCTGGAGCAGACCGGCCTCATCGTCCCCCTGGGCGAATGGGTTCTCTCCAAGGCCGTCTGCGACTGTGCCCGCTGGCTGAGTATCGGACTGCCGAAGATCCGGGTCGCCGTGAACATTTCCGCCCAGCAGCTCACTCGCAAGGACTTCGTGGGCTACTTCCTCGACACACTGAGACTCGCCCGCAGCGGCCCCTGCATCGACATCGAAATCACGGAGAGTGCACTGCTCGAGGAGCCGGGGAGTCTGCGGCGAACCTTGAAAGCCCTCCGCGGTGAGGGTGTGCGCGTGGCCATCGATGACTTCGGCATGGCGCACTCCTCCCCCACCCGCCTGGCCGAGTTTCCCGTGGACAGCTTGAAAATCGACCGGTCATTCATCAGCCAGCTGGGCCACCAACCACACAGCCAGGGCGTCGTCTCAACGATAATCGCACTGGCGAGAGCCTATGGCCTGCGCACGGTTGCAGAAGGCGTCGAGACCATACAGCAGCTGGAAATCCTCGACGCGCTCGGCTGCGAGCAATCCCAGGGATATCTTCACAGTCCGGCTGTTCCGGCCGAGGAGCTCGAGTTCCTCGTAGCGGCGCGCGCTTCCGGCGCACAGCCTTGACGGGTGCGTGACGCCGACGCGGTCGGCGAGCTCGCTCTTTGCCGCATTTCGCCACGATCCGGTTGGCCGTTCTCTCCCGCTTCCATAACAACACCTGAACGCGCTCGCGCGCGTCGGCGCTCGCCCCTGTTTGGTTCCACAGTATTCGGCGAGTTTGGAGCTGCGCCGCGTTCCCCCGTCCGGCTCGCATCATCCACGGGATCCGGGTCCGCAGCAACCTGTCCGGGATTTCATACAGAATCTCATACAGACAATAGCCGCGTGGCCAATTGGCGACGCGGCGACGTTTCCGGTGTTTGAATATCAAGTTGTCTGCGTCCGGCGCGCGGCCGCTGCAAATTTCATCCGCCCGGGATAATTTTCTTCTTGCCCAACAGTCATCCTTATGTGTACTTTGCCGTTTAAAGTTGGCCAGGCACTGATGTTTGATTCTGTCTGTGACACACGACATCGCCGGCTCGCCATTCAGATTGTCGCTGTCACGTAACTTTGGGAAGAAGTTTCAGGAGATTCTCTTATGATGAGTTCAAAGCAAGGTTCGCTGTTTCGTCGCCGTCCGGCAACGCTGCTCGGCTGCGTCCTGTTGAGCAGCATGCTCTTCGCATGCAAACACAACAACAATACGATGACCAAGGCGCTGTGGATCGCGAACGCCAACAACGTGATCGAGTATCTTCCGAGCCAGCTGGCCGGCGGCACCAGCGCTGCCGTCCCGCATCGGACGATCACCAGCGCGGCCATCGGTGAGCCGCAGGGCGTTACGTTCGATGCGGCCGGCAATCTGTGGGTGATGGATCCCGGCGCCAAGATCAATGGGGTGGCGACGCCGGCGCTGCTCAAATTCAGCGCGGCCCAGCTCGCCGCCCTGGGTACGAATGCGGCCCCGGACCCGGCTGCGACTTTCACCTCCACTGCACTGGCGTTTCCGCAGCAGTCGGTTTTCGATGCCAAGGGCAATCAGTGGGTCAGTGACCACAACAACAACACGATCCTGGTCTTTTCGGCGGCGCAATTGATGGCCACCGGAGTTGCGGCCACCATACCCGTGGTCGTGATTTCCTCTGCGGCGTTCAATGGTCCACTGGGGCTCGTATTCGACGCGGCAGGCAATCTCTGGGTGGCGAACAATGGTGGAGTTCCTGGCCCCAACATGACCACGAGTGCGGCCGGAACGTCCATCGTCGAGTTCCAGGTGGCTCACCTCCCGATGGTGCCGGCCAGCGGCATGCTGACACCGACTCTGGCTCCAGATGTGACGTTGAGCGACAACGGCGCCGGCTCCGTGCAGTCCCCCTGGGCGCTTGCGGTCGACGCGGCGGGAAATTTGTGGTCGAGCAACTCCGGTGCCCCGTTTTCGCTGGTAGCATTCTCAAAAGCGATGCAGATGGCGACCGGCGCACCTACGCCGACCATTACCATCAGCCCGGCGATGGTCGGTGGCATCCCGAGCTTGGACGGGACAAACGGGATCTGCTTCGACACCGCTGGCAACGCCGCGGCAACGAACTCCGCCAATGCATTCGGCGTGTCGTTCTACACCAAGGGCCAGTTGATGACCGGCGCACCCGTTCCGAATACCTTCATCGTCGGTGCGGCGACCATGCAAGGTGCGCTCGCGGGTTGCAACTTCGGGACACTCGCAAACTAGAGCCGGGCGGCCGGACGGTCGGTCTGGCCGCAGGCGTACAGGCATGCATCGCATGCCAGGACGGTGGTGAATGCGGGCGCCAGGACGGCGCCCGCATTCGAAGGTCGCGGAAGAGGGCGGCTATAGGACTGTGTGGGCTATATCACACCGGTTGGTGTCATTCGACCAGGTGCTCTGCATTGCGTATGCACCATTACCCATGGTGACATTGGCCGAGGCGCCCTGACCGCTGCTTATCCAGGCACACTCATCACCATTTTCTGCGCCGGATGAGAAGTTGATCCAACCGCCGCCCGGATTCTGATCGCTGATGGTCTCGGCATATTCATGACCTTCGACAATGCTCACGCCGTCGAGCGCTCCTGCCGATCCGGAATTGACGAAGTTTGCACCGCAGCTCGCGCCGGCATCGGTGATGTACGGCAAATTCGTGAAGGCAATGTCGCCCACATTCGAAGCCGCTGCGCCACCTGAGAGACTCGTGTCGCCGTTGTAGTCATGCCATGCACAGAAGCCACCGGTTTTATAGTGATCCGGGTTCGCTTTGGGCGGGGAGAGAATGACGTACTGCGCGTACCGGTTCGATGCCGCCGTGGTGTTTCCAAAGTGCGATGCGGCTTTGATGGCTTCCCTCGCCAACTGATTGCCGCTGGCGGCACTGGGAGAGGCCACCGAGTTGTCATACCACACACCGGCCAGGGCCCCTCCTGTCGGGTAGCCCACGTGCGGAGCGCCCGAAGGACAGGACGTGGCTCCGGTAGAGACCAAAGACCCGTCGCAGTACTGGGTCATCGTTCCCGACCACGATTCACTGCCAGTTCCCAGACCCTTGAACAGCTGCTGCAGACGCGGGAGCTCACCTTTCGCATCGTTTGAGAGCGTCATGTTGCCGTTGGAGCCGGTCCCCGCCGTACCCCATTGGGTACCATAAACCACCAGGTACACCTTCGGGTGTGCACTGGTAACGCCGATGCCGTCGATACCGCCACCGAAGCTCAGAGTATTCGGGCCCGTTGCAGCAAAGTCGGGATTGAATGCTGCCCAGTCGTGCATCTTCTGCCAGGTTTCCACCGTCGGCACGACGCCATGACGATATTCGTGACTGGCCGTCGGCGAATACGGGTTGCCAGCGTAGGTGTTGGCCTGAGAAATTGAACTGGCGCCGAGCGCAAGCGCAGCGGCACCCACAGTCAGATTTGTCTTCAGAGAATTCCGTGACATACAACATCTCCCTTTGATCAGACCAAGAATTCGAGTTCTTTCGTATCGTTCGCTTGCGCGGGCAGGCGGCGCCCGCCGGCGCGTGTGCCGGATTGTATAGCCCAGAGTGTTATTTTCAAGATCCCGCGCCCGTCAAGGGGAACTTCGTGGCTGTACCGCACGTTCCCGTGGCGTTTACCCCAACGGCAGTGTTTGGTTTGATTGAGTTTGGGATGTGTTCCGCCGGACGTCCGACCGGGTCACGGGACTAACGTCCGCATTGCTATGGCAGCGCGACGTTGTGATCGCCTCTTTGCGATACCGGTACACGGCCATCGATTGCGTAGTAGTCACCGGCCTCGCTCGCGAAAATGTGGGCGGCAATTTTGAGGCCTTGCGGCTCATCCAACGAGCCAGCCGCAATGGACACCCGCTCGCCGCCGTCTGCTTCGAAAAACAAGTTTGATCCGCACTCGTGGCAAAACCCGCGCCGGAATCCCGGGACGGCGACATACCACTTGAGAGTCTCGCCTTTCACCAGGGTGAAGGCTTGCCGCCGGCATGCGGTGGCGGCAACGAAGTGCCCGCTCGTTCGCCGGCACTGGATGCAATGGCAAGCAATCACGTCGCGAAGCTTGCCCCGTACTTCATATCGGACCCCACGGCACTGACATCCGCCGGTGACTACTCGACTCATAAAGTGTGCTCCCAAGTTCCAGGGCGTGGCCTGCCAATACCATGTCAATACGGCGCAAACGCCACGACCACAGTACGGCCATCCCCGGGTACGGAGTATATGCCGGGACCGCGCCACTCATGGCTTCGATGACAGAGGAGCACGCTCATCAAGAGGATCAATACGGCGACCTCGTACCGGCTGAGCGACTCACATATACTTTCCTTGATGGACACGGTTCCCGCTGGTCCGGCTGACGAGGTGGGCTCAGCGGGAATGATAGGCCCTTCATTGCGGATGACCGAGTCATGTTTCCTGCGATTGATCATTAGATAATCTATCGGATACTTGCGATGCGTCGACGCCTGCCACCGTTGAATTCGCTGCGTGCCTTTGAAGTTGTTTCGCGGCACGAGAGCTTCCGGGCGGCTGCCGAAGAGCTGCATGTCACCGCCGCTGCCGTGAGCCAGCAGGTGAAGACATTGGAGAATCATCTCGGTCGAAAGCTGCTCCGGCGCAGTAGTGGCGGTTACAGCCTTACGCCGGACGCCCTCGCCGGCCTGCCGCAGTTACGCGACGGCTTTGACCAACTATCGTCGGCCGTCGCAACGATGACCTCGGGCGGCCAACGCTTACTGACTGTCAGCGCCGTACCGTCACTTGCCGCTGAATGGCTGGTACCGCGCCTGCATCGCTTTCGAAAACAATATCCGGCGCTCGATGTCCTCTTGCATGCCTCGGAGGAGTTGGTGGACTTCGAGCATTCCCAGGTTGACCTCGGAATCCGCTATGGAACGGGCAGCTATCCCGGGTTGGCGTCGGAGCGGCTGTTTGTCGATGAAATATTTCCGGTGTACAGCCCGCGCATGCTCGAGGGTCGGGCTGCCCTGAAGAACCCCAGCGATCTGCGCGGCCAGCCGCTGATCCATACCGACTGGACGCCGGATCGCGGTCACTGGCCCGGCTGGACGGATTGGCTGCGAGCCGCAGGAGTCACGGGTATAGACGTGACGAAGGGCCTGCGAAGCTCTGACGGAGCCCTGGTCATACAGGCAGCTATCGGTGGTCAAGGCGTTGCACTTGGAAGCAAGGCGCTGGTGCTGGAGCATCTGGCCGCAGGACGGCTGATCAGGCCGTTCAAGCTTTCGCTGCTGACGGACTTCGCGTACTACGTGGTGTGCGCGAAAGCGCGCGCGGACGAGCCCGACCTGCGCGCAATCCGCACGTGGCTGATGGCGGAGGCTCGGCGAGCCCCCCGTACCGCGTAGATGCGGCACTGGGACGGGCCGCTCGTCAGCCAGCCCGACCCCAGGGGCACATCCGGGGTCGGGCGGGTCGATCAAAACTTAGCCTTGAAACCAACGTAATACGTACGCCCGATGATGTCGTAGGTCGCCGTGTCGGTCGTGAGCGGCTGACCGCTAACGAACGGCGGTCCCTTGTCAAAGAGGTTCGTCATTCCGGCCGTGAGGTCCAGCTGCTCGAGAACGGACCAATGCGCGTCGAAATCGAAGTAGCTGTAGGACGGCACGCCGGGAGTCGTCGCAGCAGGATCCACCACCAAATCCTGATGCTTCATCGCGGCGATGTATCTCCAGTGCAATGTCGCCGAAACAGGCCCGATCCCGTAGCCCAAAGCCGTGTTCGCCTTCCAGTGCGGATGCGAAATTTCCGGACTCACCTGTGCATTGCCGATGCTGCCCGCGAAGTCGAGCACCGGAGAGCCCGGGAGTGCGGCCACATCGAAGGAATGCACGTACGAAACCAGCGAGTTCAGGGTGATTTTGCCGGCCCGGTCGGACAAGCCCACCGCACCGAGCCCGAAGCTCCAATCGACCTCCGCGTCGAGGCCATCGGTCTTGTAGGAAGCCAGGTTGAGCAGTCCCTCGCGGGCCAGCACGATGTCGCCGGTATTGGAGTCACGCTTGATCTGCGCACAGTAGATGTTGGCGGTCGAGTATGTCGGGTTGCTGATGCCGTCCGAATTGAAACAGCGCGGCAGAATATCCGTCAGCGCCAGCGAGCCCACGGCGTTGGTGATCTTGATGTTGTAATAGTCGATCGATGCGAGGAAACCGTGCATCAGGTCGCTGTCAAACTGCGGGTTCCAGACAGTACCCACCGAGAAGGTGCTGGCTCTCTCCGGGGTGAGGCCCGGATTGCCACCCGAGGTGCCGTGCACGGAATCGACTCCGTAGGTGAAATTCGGATACAGGGCCGCGGGAACCCCCTGTGCCTGGCAGAGCGTGGCAACCTGGGCGGTGTTCGCCCCGGCGCGAAACGAACTGCCAGCGGCGCATGGATCACCCGCGTTGGGCGGGGAACCGATGTTCAGATTGCCCGTAATCGTAGGTGCAAACAGCTCACCCAGGCTCGGTGCACGGATCGCCCGCGAGTACCCACCCCGAATCGTGACGGTGTGAATGGGCTTCCAGTTGAGATCGGCCTTCCAGGTATTGACGCCTCCAAAGAGGTCGTACTGCGAATGGCGGAAGCCGAGGTCGAGGGACAGTGTGTCCACGAAGGGCTTGTCCTTCAGCACGGGTATCAGAAGCTCGCCGAACACTTCCCGCACGTTTTGCGTCCCGGACGTCGGGATCGCAGTGTCGTACGACGGAGTGTCGGCCGTGACCAGGCCGTGATCCGGACGATATTCAAAGCTGCTGCCGCGATAGTCCGCGCCCAGCGCGAATCGCAGGTCACCGGCAGGCAGTGGCACGATCTTTCCCTGCAGCGTCGCTTCCAGGTTCTTCTGGGTGATCGTGTTGGTGTTGTGGTTCTCGCGGGTCGCGTATTCGAGGCATCCGGCGCTCAGGGGCTGGACACCCAAGGGGTTCCAGGCGTAGCCGACGCAGTTGCCGGCCGCACCCGTGTAGTTGGCAGTACCGTTCAGTATGGACACGATCGCGGCCTTGCTCGTATCGTTCTGCTGCGTGTTGTTGAAGAGGGTTCGCCCGAATGACGCATAGACGTCCCAGGAGAGATCCGTATTCGGGATGTCGCCTTTGAGTCCGCCGAGGGCCTGGTAGACGTCGTACTTGAACGTCTGGATACGAGGGCCGCTCATGGTGAGCAGTTTCGTGAGAGCCAGCGGCTGGGTCAGGGCCGCAGGGTTGGTTGGGTTCGCCGGGCGGGACGCAAGAATTGTCTGCAGGCCCGGGTTGCCGAGCACGAACGGGTTGTTCAGCGGCACCAGGAAGTATTTGCCCGGGCCCGTGGAACCGGCGGCGGTCTCGTCGCGGGCTGAGGATTCCATGAAGTTGAACTGACCATAGGCCGAGATATGGTCCGTCACGTTGTACGTGCCGCGCGCGAGTACATTGTACTTCTGGAGGGGAACCTGAATGGCGAAGAACTGCCCCAGGGCTACCTGGACCTGCCGGCAGTTATTGCTGATATTGATGCCCTTCGGGCCCAGGCCGCGGTAATTCTGCACACAGTTGGGAGCAGCGAGGTCGGTAAAGATCGTGCCGTCAGTGTTGACACCGATCGCGCCCTTGTAGGCACCCGTACCTGCGATGGGCGTGGTTCCAGGGTACCCCGCCAGAACGCTGTTCACGGCGTCGATGGTCGGTGCCGAGCCAAACAGGCCGGCGGGTATGATGCCTTCCGGCGGCCGGGCGAGCTGGCGGATATTCTGAAAGAAAGGACGGTCCGCTCCATGGACCACACCTCGGCTGGAGTACTCGAAGGCCACTACCGCGTTGCCGCGATTGTCGGCGAAGTTACCGCCGATCAAGGCGCTCGCGTGTTCTGTCGCACCGTCGCCATGAGTCGTTGCGCCGTGCGTGTAGTTGACCTCGACGCCGCTGAACTTCTGGCGGAGCTTGAAATTCATGACCCCCGCGATTGCGTCCGAGCCGTAGGCCGCCGAGGCACCGCCGGTGATGATCTCGACGTTCTCGATCATCGACATTGGAATCGTGTTGAGATCGATTGAGCCGTTCGGATTCGAAGGCACCAGGCGGCGCCCGTCGAGCAGCACGAGCGCGCGGTTCGGACCCAGCCCGCGCAGATCGCCGTAGGCCTGGCCGCCCGAGAATCCCGTCGCACCCTGCACATCGCCGACTTCGCTCATGCCCTGCGCGGCCGCGAATTGCGGCATCTCACCGATCGCGCGATCGAGAGTCGGCTGTCCCGCGGCGGCGAGCGCTGACTGATTGAGCGTGACGATCGGACTGTCGGACTCGTAGTCGCGGCGGCTGATGCGTGAGCCGGTCACGACGATTTCCTCGAGTTTCCCGCCCGGGCTGGCGGGCGCTTCGGACGGTTCCTGCGCCGGCCCCGCAGCCTGCGGCGCGTCGCTTTGCGGCTCGCTTGCGGCCGCCTCATCGAGGGGTACGTCGGCGCGCGCGTAGGCAACCCTTTGCAGACCCGGCGAGACTTCGTCTACCGGCATTGGCGGATGCTGCCGGCGAATCATGAGCGCGCCTGACGGAGAGTGTTCAGCAACGAGACTCGTGCCCGCCAGCAATCGACTCAAGGCCTCTTCTGCCGTGAAGTTGCCCTCGAGGGAAGCCGCGCCGGCACCGGATACGATTTCCTCGGTGAATATGACGTCCCGACCGCAGATCTGTCCGTAGTTGCGCAACGCCTGCGAGAGCGGCTGTTGTGTGATCTCGAAATGGAAAGTGCGCTGATGAGCCGTCGCTGCAGTCGCGAACAGGATGGCGAGAACCAGGAATCGAATGCAGTGCAACATGCGCACTCCCCCTTTTCATGCGTGTGTCGGCCCGCCCCGTCCGACTGCGGGGCTACTTACACAGACAGACGCAGCATGCGCGCAGATCCTCCAGGCAAGTACGAAAAAAAAGCAACCGAGCCTGAATTAAAATTCAGGTTCGCGTTGTTTACATACCCGGTTCGCGCTCGCGGGAGCTCAGGCGGAGCGATCCATCTGCGGCTTGCCGTGCGCGAACCGGCAGGTAGCTGACGAGGGTACTCACGAATCCAGTGACATCGCCCTCATGGAAAACGCCGCTGATTCGCAGGTTTGAGATCTGCTCGTCGTCAACGACAATGGGACGCGCCCCATAGCGGCTGACACGCGCGACGACGCTCGACAATCGCTCGTTATCAAAGATGAGCTCGCCTGACTGCCATGCGGTCGCGTGGCCGACGTTGACACGAGTGACACGGGGCGACGCACTCGACGATATGACCAGTTGCTCACCCGCGTCGAGCACGATACGGTACGTGGAACCGGGATCGGTTGTTACGACGTGACCTTCGATCAGTGTCACGAGGAGATCGGACCCCAGCAAGTCGACGTTGAAAGCGGTTCCAGTGGCAATGACTTTGTGCCCCTCGGCAGAAACTGAGAAAGGCCTCTCGACATCGTGAGCCACATCGAAGCGTGCTTGCCCGCTGACCAGGGCGAGCTCGCGTGCATGTGCACTGTAGCGGACCCTCACTTCACTCTGTGAGTCCAACGCGATCTGTGAGCCATCGGCGAGCGTGACCACGCGTCTCTCGCCGGCCCGGGTACGGTAGACCTCGAAACGATGCTCCTGCCAGATGAAGAGTGACGCCATGGCAATAACGAGAACGACCATGGCAGCCGCACCCAGCCTGGCTGGGAAACGGAATCGACGCAGGGGAATCCAGTGACCCTGTCCGGCATTGTGCGCGTGGGCAAGAGCCGCCTGTCGCAGTCGAATGAGGCCTGGCGAAGTTGCATGCTCACCGAGAGACTCCCACGCGCCCTGCACGACTTTCCACGCCTCGGCGTTCTGCGGGTCCCGCGCTTGCCAGATCTCGAACTGCTCGATGTACGTACCGGGGGCCTCGGCCAGACGGGTTCGCCACGTAGCAGCTTGGAAGAGACGATCCGATTCGACGCGCAGGGTCATAAACGGCCGCACCTCGTGGCCAGGTGGAGCGTGGCTCTCACGACGTGCTTTTCCACGGTGCTCTGACCGATTCCGTACAACGCCGCGATATCTTTCTGCTTCATGTTCTCGAGCCGGAATAGGATGAAGACATTGCGCGTGAGCTCCGTAAGCTCGTTCAGGGCCTGCAACGCCTCTGCCAATGTCGCCTCACCGAGTAAGACGCGCTCGGGCGATCGATCCTCCATCAGCTGGCGGTGGAACTCATCTGCCAGTGCTTGCTCGATCGGCTGGGAACGCAACGTTGGGTTGTGCAGAATCCGCCGGCGGTGATCTTTCAGAAGATTGGCCGCCACCGTGAAGACATACCCTTCCGGATTCTCGATGACATCGCCGTCACAGGCGCGAATCACCCGCAGGAGCACCTCCTGGCTCAGATCCTCAGCCTGCTCGCGATCCTTTATCCGGCGCAGAAAGAAGCTGATCAGGGGCCCGGAAAAACGGGTCCCGAGCTCGCTGCGAAGCCGTGCGCCGGAAACCTTGTTGACCAGGTCGGGCATGTGTTTTAGCTCGGGAGATTGCGCCAACACTAGCGGATTTGAGCGGAACTACGCAATTCAGTTTCGTTTAAGGTTGGTGGTCTATCATCGAGTCGCGGACGATGTGTCCGTCAGCTTGTTGAAGTGAAACCAATGAGAACATTTGCAAGCTACGCGTCTTCTGCGGTTCTGGGCATGTGCCTCCTGAGCCCGCTGGTAACGCCGGCTGCGGCACCCGAACATCCGAAGAACTGGACACCGCCCTCGACGAAGATCTACGCGCAAAAACTGGCCGATGAGATCATGGCGACACATCCTGAATTGATCAGCGTGACGTTCCACGGTGTTCCACCCGGGCAAACCGACGTGTACACGATGTTTGCGGGATCCTATCCAGATCGCATCGGGAATGCGGATGATCCTGACGACATCGACATCAGCAAGAAGGGCATCACCATCCTCGACCCCCGCTGGCACCGCACAAACGACACTGTGAAAAAGTTTGTGATGATGCTGCCGCTTCGCGCTGCGTCAGGTGAGAACGTCGGGGAAATCGTCATCGCCTACAAGAACCCGGAAGGCAGCGGCAAGACTGAAAAGGATTTCTTCCTCGCCTCGACACGCCTGCGAGACGATTTGATGAAAAAAATTCCGAGTTACGCCGCCCTATTTCGATCGACGTAAGTTTGCAGCCTCTGAACGTAGGATGCGCGGCGCGTCTCATCCAGCCATGCAACAGTGAACGCGTTGCTTACGAGCTGCACGATTTCATCGCGTGTCAGGCCACCCTCATCGTGCAAGGCCTGCAGATTCTCATTCACGTAAGCACGGAAGTAAGCAGGATCGTCCGAGTTCACCGTGGCGCGCATGCCGAGCGACAACATGCGTCGAATCTCAGCGGCCGTCAGGTTCTGCACGACGAATCGGTTGGACACCGGACAGATGGTGAGTCCGAGGCCACGCTCGGCAATCGTGGCGCACAGTGCGGGGTCCTCCAGAGAATTCACGCCGTGATCGATGCGGTCCACGCCAATTGTGTGCAGACACTGGTGGATATGAGCCAGGGTATTCTCCTGATTCACGTCGCAATGCATCGTCAGTCGATAACCGTACTGCCGGGCCTTGCGGAACACTTCAGAGAACTTGACGGGCGGGTTGCCTTTCTCGTCTGAATCGAGTCCCACTCCGACGATCCAGTGCTTGAATGGAATCGACTCCTCCAGGGTGGCCATTGCCGATTGCGCACTCAGGTCGCGCAGGAAGCAGAGGATGAGCTGCGTGTCGATACCGAGCTCCAACGAGGCGCGCTCCTGGGCGCGCCGAATCCCACGAATCACTGTCTCAAACGCCACGCCGCGCGATGTGTGCGCCTGTGGATCGAAGAACATCTCCGCGTACAGCACCCGTTGCTGTGCCGCCTTTGAAAGGTATTGCCAGGTGAGTTGAAAAAAATCGTCCTCGTCCAGCAGAACGCTCATCGCTTTGTAGTAAATGCGCAGGAACGACGGCAGGTCGTGGAAGTCGTATGCGCGTAGAAGATCCTCGACCGTCGCGTACTCGAGCTCGATGCCGTGTTTTTTTGCCAGCTCAAAACTCAACTCCGGCTCGAGAGTGCCCTCGAGATGCACATGCAGTTCGGCCTTGGGCAGGTTGGCAATGAAGTCGTTCATGATCCTTCCGTCGGCTGTGGCTGTCGGCCCTATCTTGCAGTCCTTTCCGGGCCAAGCACGCTCCCGATCAAATCTTCCCAGGGGCATATCCCACAAGAATGCACTTTGTGGGATATAGGCTTACATGATCGTAAATTATTGGTTTCAAGGACTATTTCGGTTTGGTAGAGTCCAATAATGACCTATGTGATGGTTGACGTTGAAGCGGATGGCCCGATTCCGGGCGATTACTCGATGGTTTGCTTCGGCGCCGTGATCGTCGAGCCTGCGCTCGAGCGGACGTTCTACGCCAAGATCCGGCCCATCTCGGAAAAGTGGCTTCCTGAATCATTGCGAGTCAGCGGCTTCAGCCGCGAAGAGTGCTTGACGTTCGACGACGCGGCGGACGTGATGACGCGCTTCGCCATATGGCTCGAGAAGAGCGTGCAGGACCGCCCTCTTTTCATTTCCGACAACAACGGCTTTGATTGGCAGTTCATCAACTGGTACTTCCACCACTTCCTGGGCAGAAATCCGTTCGGTTTCAGCTCGACCAACCTGGGCTCGCTGTACAAGGGCTTGATGAAGGACACCTTCGTGAACTTCAAACACCTGCGCAAGACGCGGCACACCCACAATCCAGTTGACGACGCGATGGGCAACGCGGAGGCGTTGCTTCACATGAAGCAGGCATTGGGCCTCAAGATCAAACTCTGACCGGTTTGCCTCACCACAGAGGCCCGGTCATATTCGCTTCAACTTCATCGGCTGACACCGGGCGTGAGTCGTTGCCCCACGAGTCGCGAATGAAGGTCAGCACACTCGCGATCTCTTGGGAGTGCAGGGTCGGATAGAACGGAGGCATGCCGAAGGGGCGCGGATTCGAGTCGGTTCCAGGCGCGTATCCGCCGTAGAGGACGATACGAATCGTGTCCACGGACGAGCTCATATTTACGATGCGGCTGCCCGCCAGCGCCGGAGCAGCCGGCGACCGGCCTTCGCCTCGATCTCCGTGACACCGGGCGCAATTATCCGCATAGAGCTGCTGGCCTCTGCTCATTATCATCGGTAGATGCTGCGACTGCGACACTGTGAAGGAGCCGTAGTGAGATGACGATCTGATATCGGGAAGCGACTTGAGGTAGATGGCCATCGCCCGCAGCTCTGCCTCATCGGTACGCTGCAGGCTTTCGTAAACAACCTCCGCCATCGGCCCAAACGTCGAACCCTGGTGCCCCGGTACGTTGCTGTTTGACTGGCCGCTCTTCAGAAGACTGACGATCTCGCCCTCGCTCCAGGTCTGTACGCCCGCTTCATGCGAGTCTGCGAGCGCCGGGGCGTACCAGCTGAGTACGAGGCCGCCGGACGGATTGTCTTTCGATTTGATGGCGCCGAGCGCATTGCGCGCCTCGTGACAGGCGCTGCAGTGAGCGACCCCTTGAACGAGATACGCGCCGCGATTCCAGGCACCGTCATGACTGGAGTCTGATGCGTACACGCCCGGGCGAAAAAAGAGGCCGCGCCACACCGCCAGCAGCCAGCGCTGATCGTACGGAAATTTGAGCTCGTGACGGCGGTTGACCGCATGGACCGCGTGGAGGGTCTTCAGGAACGCAAACATCGCGTCCGAATCGTGCCGGCTGATCCTGGTGTAGTTCGTGTACGGAAATGTTGGGTAGAGCAGCCGCCGGCCGGGTCCGTAGCCATCGTGCAGGGCGTGCCAGAAGTCCTCGGCCGTCCACTGGCCAATTCCGGTTTGCGTATCCTGCGTGATATTCGGCGAGAAGAACGTGCCAAAGGGAGTTGGAATGGCACGGCCCCCGGCAAATGCCATGCCGCCCCTGGATGTGTGACAGCCTTCGCAGCCTGCGAGCAGGACCAGCTCACGGCCGTGAGCGGTCAGATTGGATTGCGAAGGACTCAATGCTGCGGGAGCTTCGCCATCAGCGCGATCTCGCGGCCAGAGCAGCCAGGCAACGGCCGTCAGCAGCACAACCGCCATCAGCACAGCCGCAAAAGCGGCAACCGCAGTGCGCCTTTTCACCGCGCGGGACTCGCTCTCGCGGCACTGTTGGTTTGCATGCTGCCACACCGGATCGGGGGAGGTGTCGCAGGTTGCTCTTCAGGAAGCGCGCCATCCGGTACGGCCTGCGAAGCCAGCCACGCTGTCACAGACCCAAGATCCGCCGAGCTCAGGCGCTGGGCTATCTGCGCCATGCAGTCCGGAGGCTTCGCATGACGCGTGTTATTTTTCCAGGCTGCAAGCTGCGCATCCAGGTAGTACTGGGAGACACCCAGCAGACCCGGAACCGCCGGCATCATGCCCAGAAGATTCGTACCGTGGCACGTGCTGCACGCCGGCAGGTCGAGCGAGCGATCACCGTCAACGGCCAGTTGACGCCCACGGTTGAGCACCGCACTGCCGACCTTGGCGGGCAGGGGCGGCGGATATGGCAGATGTTGTGACGCGAAGTACCCTGCAAGCTCTCTCAAGTAGTCTTCACGTTGACGATCGGCCAGATAATTCATCATCGGGAAGAACCGCCGACCGTCGCGAAAGTTGAGAAGTTGATTGAACAGATATTCGGCAGGTTTGCCGGCGATACGCGGGTAATAGCCATCTATGGCCGCGCGTCCCTCTTTCCCATGGCAAGGAGTGCACGCCTGCGCGCGCTGCGTGATGGTGTCGAGGTCCGTCGGGGCCACATCCGCGGCACCCGCAACCACGCATGCAGTCAGGGTTGAACCCAGAAGGAATACGAAGCCTTTCATGTCGAGCTTGCCCGGACTGGCCGCTGCATCGAGGGTGGGGGCGCGTGGCTACCATCAACTGTACCCCAGCCGGACGGGCCGGTGCCATCAGGCAAGCTCGAGCACGTCCGTGGCTCTGTCAGCCCGAGCGCCGGGGGATTGGGAGGGCGTCTGCGGGTCAGTAGACGACAGTCTCCTTCAGTGCTCGGCTGCCCGCGCGATCAGAGTTGCGGAAGGGGGAGTCGCCCATGAATGACGCGGTGGCGGCGAGCTCAGCTCCCATTCCAGTCCCCGGGCCCCTTCCCAAGCACGGTTGCCGGCCGGAGCCGGGACCCTGGCGCATCTCCAGATGACATACACGAACAGTAGCTGTGAGACCCCGTACACAAAGCCTCCGATCGAGGACACGACATTCCAATCGGTGAATTGCACTGCATAGTCGGGAATCCGGCGCGGCATGCCCGCAAGCCCGAGAAAGTGCTGCGGAAAGAACAGCACGTTTACGGAAATCGCCGACAGCCAGAAATGCCATGTGGCGAGCCGGAGGTCGTACATGTTGCCGGTCCACTTCGGCAGCCAGTAGTACACCCCCGCCTGCATGGCGAAGATCGCGCCCGGGACCAGCACATAATGGAAATGCGCCACGACGAAATACGTATCCTGGTACTGATAGTCCGCAGGCACGATGGCCAACATCAAACCGGAAAAGCCGCCGATCGAGAACAGGATCACGAACGCAAGCGCGAACAGCATCGGCGGCTCGAAGCTCAGCGAGCCCCGCCACAGCGTAGCTGTCCAGTTGAATACTTTCACGCCTGTCGGGATGGCGATCAACATGGTGGTCAGCATGAAGAAGATCTGCCCGGCCAGGGGCATACCGACCACAAACATATGGTGCGCCCACACGATGAAGGACAGGAACGCGATCGAGGCGATTGCGTAAACCATCGCCTCGTAACCGAAGATGGGTTTGCGTGCGAATGCCGGAATGACCTCCGATACGATCCCGAACGCAGGCAGGATCATGATGTACACCTCGGGGTGTCCGAAGAACCAGAACAGATGTTGGAACATGACCGGGTCGCCACCCCCGGCGGCCGAGAAGAAGGTCGTTCCGAAGTAGTGATCGGTGAGCAGCATGGTCACGCTACCCGCCAGCACCGGCATGACCGCGATCAGCAGATACGCTGTGATCAGCCACGCCCAGACGAACAGCGGCATGCGCAGCAGGCTCATCGTGGGCGCCCTCATGTTGAGGATGGTTACGATGACATTGATTGCGCCCAGGATCGAGGAAATCCCCATCAGGTGAATCGCAAAGATCAACGGCGGAAAACTATCGCCGAGCTGCAGGGATAGGGGTGGGTACATTGTCCAGCCTCCTGCGGGGCCGCCGCCTGGAAGAAACATCGTACCCAGCAGCAGTGTGAAGGCGAACGGCAGAATCCAGAAGCTGAAGTTATTGAGGCGCGGCAAGGCCATATCCGGAGCGCCGATCTGCAGCGGTACCATCCAATTCGCAAACCCCGTCCAGGCTGGCATGACGGCTCCGAAAATCATGGTCAGGCCGTGCATGGTCAGTATGGAGTTATAGAATTGGGGATCGAAGAACTGCACGCCAGGCTGGAATAGCTCCAGCCGGATCAACATGGCAAGGGCCCCGCCGACCAGCCACATGGCGCAGGAGAAAATCAGGTACATCGTGCCGATGTCCTTGTGATTGGTCGCGAATACCCAGCGGCGCCATCCGGCGGGTGTTGCCGCATGCGCGGCAGAAATGGGTGTCGCCACCGACAGATGGTAGCTCCAGGCCGATACGTGACGAATTGACGATGATCAACGCAGCACGGATCGAACCCGGCTGTCAGCGGGGACGACTCGTCACTGTCCCGTCTCTGTCAGGACTACGGCCCGGCCATCCGGGTCATGAATGATGGTGTAGAGTCCGGTGCGAGCGGAGAGCGGCTCGACTTTTTCGCTGATCCCGCGTGCGGCGAGTCTCTCCAGCACCATTTTCACGGAACGGACTTGCAGCCCGATAGCCGGGTCAGAACCTCTAACGACCCTCTCCTCGCTCTCCTTGAGGTCGACCCATAAACGCAGGCCGCCCGCGTCAACGATGAAATACTCGTCGGGACGCTCCTCGATGACATGGAAGCCGAGTTGCGCGACCCAGAACTTCCGTGCGGACTCCAGATTCTGCGTCGTCACCATGACGAACGTGTATCGCTCGAACAGCGGCCGTTCGAATAGCTCCCTGTCCGTTGAAGTGGTGATTGGAATTGCCCCTGTCGATCGGTCGAGAATCTGAACCGCGTTAGCCGTGATTGAAGCCTAGTGCGAGCGTTATGTATGTCACTGAATGGCACTGGCGCGCGTAGGCGTTGTCCTATGCTGTAGAGTCAGGCCGGCAGTGACTTGCCCGCGGAACTATCGGCATGCGAAGCCGTTGAGCTGGCGCCCGCCAACCCTGAGATCGGTCACTACCCCGGGAACTTGCATGCCAGAACGAACGCTGGATGTGGTCGTCATCGGCGCTGGTCCCGCTGGGCTCAGCGCAGCGCTGATCCTGGGTCGAGCGTGCCGTAACGTGCTTGTATGCGACCGCGATACGCCTCGCAGCTGGGCGTCCAAGGCTGTGCACGGGTTTTTAACCCGTGATGGCATCAAGCCAACCCAATTTCGTGAGATTGCCCGACGTGAGCTGAGCCGCTATCACAACGTAAAAATGCTGACCGTGGAAGTGACGCGGGCGCGCAAGATTGCGGACGGGACGTTTGAAATCGCGCTCGGTATGCGTCGCGTCAAATGTCGCAAAGTTCTGATTGCGACAGGAGTGATGGACCGACTGCCACGAATAGCCGGGATTGAGCGCTTCTATGGCACAAGTGTTTTTCACTGTCCATATTGCGATGGTTGGGAGGTGCGGGGAAAGCCCGTGGCCGTCTACGCCAAAGGCGAAAGTGCAGTTGAAATGGCCAGGGCAATGACTGCCTGGACCCGCGACATCGCACTCTGTACCAACGGATCGAAGCTTTCAAAGACGGACCTGCTCAAGCTGCGCCGAAACGACATTCAGGTCTGCGAACAGCCGATCCGCCACTTGGCGGGAACGGGTGGCAGACTCGAAGCGATTGAGTTTGAGGACGGCAGCTCGCTGCCGCGTGCAGCGCTTTTTTTCGACACCCGTTGCAGCGGGCAGTCGCAGCTCGCAGAATCGTTGGGATGCCGGTTCAATCGACGGGGAGGAATTCGCTGCGGGCGCTACGAGGCCACGGATGTTCCAGGGGTGTTCGTGGCGGGTAACATCATCAAGGACGTCCAACTATCAATAGTGGCAGCAGCCGAAGGTGCCCGCGCGGCTTTTGGAATCAATCGCTCGCTGAGCCGGGAGGATTTCGACAGGAGGAGCACCGGGCGACGCCGGATCAGCCATCCGGCAGTCACTGACGCCTGATAGCCGGGACGGGCCGCGGGGATGGTCCGGTCAGCACTACCGCAGGCACGGCAATTGCTCGTGTTGGTCCGTAGCGAGATCAACATGGCAAAACACTCAGCCCGCCACGTCATTTTGTCCGAAACGGCCACGTTCGATAGAGACAGTGGTGATCTGCGCGCCATCATCGAAACTCCCAAAGGAAGTCGGAACAAGTACCGCTACGACCCGGAGTGCGATTGCTTCGAGCTGGCGACGGCGTTGCCGGAAGGGATGACATTTCCGTTCGATTTCGGATTTGTTCCCTCCACCTTGGGAGATGACGGGGATCCATTGGACCTCTTGCTTCTCATGGATGCGCCGGTCCCACCTGGGTGCGTGCTGCGCTGCCGCGTGATTGGAGTCATCGAAGCGCGTCAGAAGGACACCGGGAAACCCTGGGAAGAAAACGACCGGCTCATTGCCGTGGCCACCCATGCTCGAACGCATGAGGGCATAAAGAGTATCGATCAGCTGCGTCCCCAGACACTGGAAGACATCAAAGCTTTTTTTGTGGACTACAACAAGCTCCACGACAAGAAATTCAAACCGGTGGGAGAGCATGGTCCCCGCCGCGCCAACAAGCTGATCAAGATGGGCATGAAAGGGTTCAAGAGTAAGCACGGGGAGCATTGACCGAGAATCTTCCGGCGTATACCCCTGCCGGGGATGGTCGCATAGCCCTCAGTACGGACTCGCGCCAGGCACCGGCTCTACAGGCGCCCGTCTTGAACGAGGCGATTCTTGATCGACGTTATGTGCGCCTCGCCATTGCGAAGCGCTTCTGGCGACGTGTGGACCGAGTAGTAGCCGAGCACGAGATCGTGCTCGTGCGCAGCGGCCGAGCCGAGAACGAACTCGGTATCGGTCAGCGCTTCAAATTCAACCGCTTGGCTCGATGGCTCGAAAACCGCGAGGTCCCCATGCCGCAGTTCGTCAGGCGCGGCCAGGGCGCCTGATGCGATGGCGACCCAGAGAGCGGTGTGGCCTGTCAGAGGCTCGTAACGCCAGCGCTCGCCGGCCGTCAGGCGTACTGCGAGATAGTTGATCGGCGACGGGGACGTGATGGTGCTCGATGCGGACCCGTAGCTGCCGAGCAGTACGCGCGCCGGACCGTCTCCCGGCACATCTGCAGGGGCCTGGTAGATGCTGATGGTTGGACCCAATTCCAGTGCCGGCGGCAAGGCGATCCAGAGTTGGAAGCCGCGCGTCCGGCCCGCTTTGTCGAGCCCGCCACCGTGCCACATGCCGCGTCCAGCTTGCATCCATTCGACGCCGCCGGCCGACAGTGTGCCCCTGACATTGTCCGGGTCGATATAGCTCACCGCGCCTTCCGCGATGTAGGTCAGCGTGGCGATGCCTGAGTGGGGGTGGAGAGCCCCGTTGAAGGGCGCGCCCTCATGATCGAAAAGGTCGAGAAACACGAATGGCTTTAGGATCTCGCCAAAGTCAGACGGGCTCATCAACCGTATGAGGGGTCCCTGCCTCCTGCCACGGGTTCGCTGCACGATCGCCCGCGTCAAACTCAACGGTGGTGATTTAGGCAACTGAAGGGCCATTGGGATTCCTCTGAAAATAGCGTGGGAATTAGAGGCCGTCGCCGCAGCGTGGCGGTCACGCCGCGCGGGCGCGCGCCGTCTTCAAGGCTTCGGTCCACCACAGCAGATCGTCGATCAGCGTCCCGGCAGGCGCCTCCAGCTCGGCCAGTCCAGCCTCGACATCGCCGCCTGTGTAGTGAGCCCACAAGGTGGCGACCGGGATGTGGACCGATGAGCGAATCGAAGCAGCCTGAACTTCGATCAGCGTTTGACGGAGCTGCTGCACGCTGCGTGCGCCCATGGCCGAACCATAGCTCACGAAGCCGGCGGCCTTGCGATTCCACTCCGGGTAGACCCAATCGATCGCGTTCTTGAGCACGGCGGAGGTGCCGTAGTTATATTCGGGGGTCACGAAGATGAAGCCGTCGGATTGAGCGATCGCGGCGGTCCATCTCTGCACGACCTCATGCTTGTAGGGCGCGCGGCCCGGCATGGCCGGTGTTGCGGGCTGATCGAAGAACGGCATCGGAAAGTCGCGCAGATCGAGCAGCCGGGCGTCGACACCTGAGCGCTTTTTCAGGTGTTGAAAAATCCACTTCGCGGGCTTTTCAGAGAAACGACCCTCACGGGTGCTTCCAACAATCACGGAAATGACGGTCATGCGTTTACTCCAGTATCAAAATGCGACTTGCGCTAATCTATATACCTGGTTTAGGGTCCGCAAGAAGGCACAGACCTGATACCTGAGCACACCGAGATGACCGTCCAGATCCCCGATCCCAACACCGAAGATTGCCGCGCCCTCAGCTCCATTCTGGCGCGCGTAGGCGACAAGTGGACCGTGCTGATCGTCGTCCTGCTCGGCGATGGCCCGAAGCGTTTCAACGAGATCAAGCGGACGGTTGGCGGCATTTCACAGCGGATGCTCACCTTCACGCTGCGGGGATTAGAGCGAGACGGACTAGTGACGCGGACGGTGTTCCCTACCACTCCACAGCGTGTGGATTACGAGCTGACGAAGCTCGGCAGCACTCTGTGGGAAGCTGTGGAACCACTCGGTTCGTGGGCACGCGCTCATGTGAACGAGATCCTCAGATCGCGGAAGCGGTTCGACGAGGACGGCGCGGAATCCAAGTCAGTGCCTACCAAACATCGCAGCGCTCGTTCCTGAGCGCTCGCTTCGATCGCATTGCGCGGAATAACGAAACGCCTCGCGAGCGCACCGGGCATATCAACGCGCAGTCTCCCCTTCGGCGTGA
>JAQGOF010000191.1 GCA_028293745.1 Gammaproteobacteria bacterium
CCCGCAAAGGAGCCGCGTTACTTCGCTCGACGCTTGCGCGCAGTGAACAGCAGCATCAGCCGCGCAGCCTCTCGTTTCTGGGATCCCAGATGGGCTGAGCAATGATCCGTGCGCCGCGCCGCTCGCCTCGCAACAGGATCTCGAACGCGGCGTCCTCCTGCACCAGATTCGGTTCCAGATAGGCAAATGCCAACGACTTCTTGACCGCAAAACCGTAGCCCCCGCCCGTCGTGAGGCCTACGAGTGCATTGCCGCGGTAGACTGGCTCGTTGCCGAGGCAGTCTTCATCTTCGGTTTCGACTTGCAAGTAAGCGAGCAGAATGCGCGGGCCCTCTCGCAGGGCCTCGAGAGTCGCTGATTTGCCAATAAATTCCTTGTTCAGATCCACAAAGCGCTCCATCCCCGCATCGATCAGTGTCACCTCGTTGGTCAACTCGCTTCCCCACGCACGGTAAGCTTTCTCCATTCGCAGCGAGTTCATCGCGTAGGTCCCAAAGAGCTTCATACCGTGCGGCTTACCTGCTGACATCAGGGCGCGGTAGATCACCGCCATCTGCGCCATAGGAATATGCAGCTCCCATCCGAGCTCTCCCACATAGTTCACGCGCAACAGACGCACGGCACGTAAGCCGGCCACTTCGGCTTCCTTACCCGTCAGCCAACGAAACGACGCATTCGACAAATCCTGCGCGGTGACGGCCGCAAGCACATCGCGAGCTTTCGGGCCTGCTAACACCAGTACGCCATAGTCATCCGTGACGTCCATGATCGACACTTGCTCACCCGGTCGTTTACGCCACTCCAGCTGATCCCGGTCATGCAGCTGCGCTACGGCGGCCGACAACACATAAAAATGGTCAGATGTAAGCCGCGTAATGGTGATTTCGCTCTCGATATATCCTGCGGGCGTTAGCAGGTGAGAGAGGGAAATCCCGCCGTCCTTCGAGGGCACCTTGTTAGCGCAGATGCGCTGCAGGAATTCGAAGGCACCGGGTCCCCGGATGTCAAACTTGGAGAACGTCGACAGATCCATGAGTCCCACACGTTCCCGGACGGCGAGAGCCTCCTCCTTCACCGGCAGCCACCAGTTGGAACGATTGAAGGAAAACTGTTCGCTCACGCCGGTTGGGCTGTACCAACGCGGACGTTCCCAGCCAAACACCTGGGCAAATTGCGCACCCTCGCCAGCCAACTGCTCGAACAACGTAGACTTGCGAAGCCCCCTGCCGACCTCGTGCTGCTCGCCGGGAGGATAGCAGTAGTACATGTGATGATAGTCTTCAATCGCGGCAGCCGTAGTGAACTCCTTGGTGGCCCAGCTGCCGAAACGCCGTGGATCGAACTCGCGCATGTTGATTTCGGCCTGACCATGGACCATCCATTGAGCCAGGTATTTTCCTGCCCCCGCACCCTGCGCGACGCCGATCGCCGCTCCGCAATGCATCCAGTAGTTACGGGCTCCGGGTGCCGGGCCGGACAGATACACTCCGTCTGGCGTGTGCGTGATAGCGCCGGAGATCACCGACTTCAACCCCCCCTTTCCAAAGAGCGGCAATCGCTCAGTCGCCTTCTCCAGCCAGGGCATCAGACGTTCGAGCTCTGCGGCCACTAGCTCGCTCTCAAAGTCCCACGCAGGTGGCGCCCCGCCCCAGCACACATGGGCGCTTGAAGTCTCATACGGTCCGACGAGCACACCGTGCGTCTCTTCCCGAAGGTAGGAATTGGAGTACGGATCACGGACGACGGGTAGTTCGGTCTCCAAATCCTTGAGTTCTTGCAGCGGTTCCGTGATCACATAGTGGTGCAGCATGTTGACGATCGGCACATTCAAACCGGTCCATGACCCCACGACGTCACAGTAGCTTCCGGCACTGTTAACGACATGTTCGCAGCGGATGGACCCGTGTTCCGTGTTGACCTCCCACTCTCCCGAGGGCAGCTGTGTAATGCCGGTCACCAACGTGCGTCGATAGATCTCCGCGCCAAGTTGGCGCGCCCCAGCGGCCATCGCGTTCGTGATGTCTGCGGCCGCTACATGGCCGTCGGTAATGGTTAGAAAGGCAGCCTTGACGCCGAAAGTTTCCAGGTACGGGTGGTAGCGCGGAATCTCTGCCGGACCGATGATGTGCCCCTCGTAGCCGGCCAGTTTTGAAATGCCGTAGACATGCTTGAGCCAGCGAACCTCCTCCTCGGTCGTGGCCAAGCGCAGGCCACCGCACCCATGCCAGCTCACCTGGTAGCCGGTCAAGGCTGCCAGCTTGGGATACAGCTCGGTGCCGTATTGGTGCACCTTGGTGATGTTCAACGAGCCATTGAAGTGCGGGCATTGACCCGCCGCGTGCCACGTCGAGCCGGAGGTGAGCTCGCCCTTCTCAACCAGCACGATGTCCTGCCAACCTTCCAGCGCCAGGTGATACAGGAGCCCTACGCCCATCACGCCGCCGCCGATGATCACGACTCGCGCGTGCGATTTCATGAATGCGCTCCGAGGGCACCCGCGCCCGCGTCAGAAGAACAGCAGGAGATCGTTAGCATTTGATCTTCTGCATGCCGGGGTCATACAGAGGACGCAGGCTGGCTCGCGTCTCGTAGCGCACACCGGCCACTTCGATTTCGTAGGACCCTTCGCTTATCCACTCTTCGGTAACCGCCTGGTCTCGACCGACGTATCCCATCGCGACATTTCCTCCAACGGTATGCCCATACATTCCGGAAGTCGTACGACCCACAATGACCCCGTTGCGATAGATCGGCTCCTCGTGATAGCTGGTCGCCGCTGGATTTGTGAATCTGAAGAGCACCATTCGACGCAGCACCCCAAGCTCCTTTTGTCGCAGGACCGCTTCACGGCCGATGAAACCTCCAACCTTGTTGAAGTCGCAGCAGAAACCCAGCCCCGCCTCCAGCGACGTGTCGTGATCTGTGACGTCGTGACCGAAATGTCGATACCCTTTTTCGATGCGCAGCGAATTGAGCGCGTGATAGCCACAGAGGCGCAGTCCGAAGCCCTTCCCCGCCTCCACAACCCGGTCAAATACGTCCGGTGCAAACTCGGTAGGCACATAGAGCTCCCACCCAAGCTCGCCTACATAGGTGATTCGGGAGGCCCGCACGAGTGCGTAGCCGATCTCGATCTCGCGCGAGGTCGCAAAGGGAAACTGCTCGTGGCTCAAATCGTCGTTGGTGAGTGATTCCAGAAGCGCGCGCGCCTGCGGCCCCATGACACTGATCACGGCCAGTGACGAGGTCACATCCGTGATCGCAACGCGTGCCTCCGCGGGCGTATTGCGTTTGAGCCAATGCAAGTCTCGTGTTTGGGTGGTAGGACCTGTGACCACCATGTAGGAATCCGTGTCGAGACGCGTTACCGTGAGGTCCGCTTCGATGCCGCCCCGCTCGTTCAGCCACTGTGTGTACACCACGCGTCCAATGGCCACATCGATATTATTGTTGCAAATCCGATTGAGCACGGACATCGCATCACGCCCCTGCACCAGTATCTTCACAAAAGAGCTCTGGTCGAACACGCCCACCGCTTCGCGCACGGCTCGGTGCTCCGCCCCCGACCAGGGGAACCAGTTCTGTTTGCCCCAGCTGTATTCGTATTTGGGCTCGGCCCCCTCGGGGGCAAAGAAATTCGCCCGCTCCCAACCGGCCACTTCCCCGAAACACGCATTGGCCCGGGTGAGTCGTTCGTGAAGAATGCTCTGACGCGCATTGCGCGCCGTCTCGAACTGCCGGAACGGCCAATGCATGGCGTACAGCAGCCCCAAGCCCTCCTGCGTTCGGTCGTAGAGGTACCGGGACGTGCCTTGGAAACGCATGTTGCGGCGGATATCGACATCCCACAATTCAAGTGGCGCATGACCGTTGGCGATCCATTTAGCGAGGGCCATGCCGGCACCGCCTGCAGACTGGATACCGATCGAGTTGAATCCCGCGGCAACGAAGTAATTGCCGACTTCGGGCGCCTCGCCCAAGTGATACCGATCATCGGGCGTGAAACTCTCCGGTCCGTTGAAGATCAGCTTCAGGCCGGTATCGCGCAGTGCCGGGACGCGACGCATCGCAGCCTCCAGGTACGGCTCGAGGTGGCTCAAATCAGGCGGCAACTGATCAAAGCTGAAGGTCTCTGGAATGCCCTCGTGGCCCCAGGGTTTGGCATTGGGCTCGAAGGTCCCGATCAGGAGCTTGCCGGCATCGGTCTTGAAATAGTTGTAGCTGTCCAGGTCGCGCAGCGTCGGCAATAACTCCGGCAGCGCCGGCATCGGTTCCGTGACAACGTAGTAATGCTCCGCCGCATGCAGTGGCAGGTTGACACCTGACCGACGCGCCAGATGACGCGCCCACATTCCAGCGCAGTTGACCACGTACTCTGCATCAACATCCCCGCGATCAGTCACCACGCCACAGGCTTTTCCGTTTCTCACTTTGACGTCGAGGACGCGAACGTTTTCGAGAATTCGCGCACCGCTCTTGCGCGCACCCTTGGCCAGAGCCTGGGTGACATCCACAGGGTTCACGATTCCATCACGAGGCAGATAAACGCCCCCGACGACATCCTCGACGTTCAAGAGCGGCCACAGCTCTCTTATTCGCTCGGCATCGACCACCTCGCACGGGAAGCCACACAGCTTGGCCATCGAGGCCCCGCGCTTCAGTTCGGTGAAACGCTCCTGATGCGTAGCGATGCTCAAGGAACCGTTGCGCACGAAGCCGGTCGCTTGACCGGTCTCGGCTTCGAGGGTCTCGTACAAATCTGCGCTGTACTTCGCCAACATGCTCATGTTGTAAGTCGCGCGCAGCGTCGGGACGAGACCCGCCGCGTGCCATGTCGTCCCGCAGGTGAGAGTCTTTCGCTCCAGCAGCAAGACTTCTCGGATGCCCAACTTGGTCAAATGATAGGCGACACTGCAGCCGATCACGCCACCGCCAACGATGACAACGCGCGCCGAGCGCGGCGCAGAATTCTCCATCAGGTCTCTCCACTCATCGCGAGAATCGGAAACATTCCGTCGGGAATCCATAGTTTAGTTGCACAACAGCCACAACGCGATCCTTGCGGCCATCAGGCTGACCCGGCGTCCAACAGCCCGGGAACCGGGTTTGATACCCTACACGGGGCACCAATTCGCGTCGTTAGACGGGGACGAACTGCCGGCCAGGCTGTAGCAGAGCTGGGGGGCCGGGCTGTCGATGTTCAGCGAGAGCGCGAGGTTGGCCGCTTTCCCGGTAGTCAGCCGTTGGTGAAGGGACTATGCTGAAATCAATCCTCTCGGGCGCTGCCATTAGAGCGTGCAGTTCCAGCCATGGCGCGAGGGAGACGCAGGCGAGGACGCACCCGATGAGGCTGCTGAACCGCGACGATTGGTACGAAATTTCGCACGACCTCGACTGGACGCTCTCCTATGTCGAGGAGAGAGATGCTTTTCCCGCAGAATGGACGGGAAGCGGCGGCGTTCCAAAAGCGGCGTGGCAGGCGTGGGAAGAGCCCTTTCGCATATCCTACCGCGACTACGTCGGGGTCCAGCGTGAGAAGGAAGCCGGTGTTGCCGGTGTGCGCGACGCGCTCAAGCGCGCGCATATCTACGAGCATCTCGACCCAGCCGTCGCAGCCATATCGCACTTCCACATGGGTGCGCTGTGCATGGTCGAGCAAATGGCAGTTACAATGCTCGGTCATTTCGCGCGCTTCGCGCCGAGCCCTCGGTGGCGCAACATCTCCGTGTTCGGCATGCTCGACGAGATCCGACACGCGCAGCTGCAACTGTTGTTCTCGCATGATCTGCTGAAGCACGATCCGCGCTTCGATTGGTGCCAAAAGGCCTTTCACACGAACGAGTGGGGTATTGTCGCCATTCGCAGCTTTTGCGACGACTGGCTGCTGAACGCCAACTGCGTCGATGCCGCGCTTGCCGTGCACCTCACCGTGGAGCACGGATTCACGAACATGCAGTTCGTCGCGCTCGCCGCCGACGCAATGGAGTCCGGCGACATCGGTTTCTCGAATCTGCTTTCCAGCATTCAGACGGACGAAGCGCGACATGCGCAACAAGGTTTCCCAACGCTGGAAATTCTGATGAAGCACGATCCACAGCGCGCCCAGCGCGTCATCGATGTGAGCTTCTGGCGCGCTTTCCGACTGTTTCAGGCGATAACCGGAACGGCGATGGACTATTACACGCCGGTCGGAAAACGGAAGATGTCGTTCAAGGAATTCATGCTGGAGTGGGTGGTCGATCAGCACGAGCGCACGTTGCGCGATTACGGCCTCGAGCGGCCGTGGTATTGGGAGACCTTCCTCAAATGCCTCGACCACGGCCATCATGCGCTGCATCTGGGCATGTGGTTCTGGCGCCCGACACTGTTCTGGAAGCCGAATGCCGGCGTGTCCCGCGCTGAGCGGCAATGGCTCAATGGCAAATATCCGGACTGGGAAGAAAGCTGGGGCGTGCTCTGGGACGAGATCATCAAGAACATCAACACCGGGGACATCGCGAAGACACTGCCGGAAACATTGCCGGCGCTCTGCAACCTGACGCAGCTTCCGATCGGCACACACTGGGACCGTCATCATCTCGAATGTTTCGAGAGCCGATACGATGGACGGACCTACCATTTCGATTCCGACGTGTCCAAATGGTGCTTCGATCTCGAGCCGACGCGCTATGCCGGACATCTCAACGTGGTCGATCGCTTCGTCGCAGGCCTCATCCAGCCGCCAAACCTCGCCGGCGCCTTGGCGTGGATGGGCCTCACACCAGAGGTGATGGGAGATGACGTTTACGATTATCGCTGGGCAGCGGAATTCAACCGCGACCGGCCGGCCGCCGCATAACACGTAATAGGCTGGAGACATGGTGATGCTCCCGATCTATGGCCGCTTCCTCGGCGACTTCACCGCCCACCTCGTGGCGGTAGACAACGAAGACACGATCGGCGAAGTGGCGGCGAAAATCGCCGTTCATTCCATCCGCCGACGCTTGCCCGCCGAACCGGCGGGCAGTTACGAGGTGTCGATCGATGGACGCGTCATTCCGGCTGAGGTACGCGTGAGCCACCTCTCGTTACGGCCGCTGCATTGGATCGACGTGCGATGGAAACGGTAACGGGCCCATCGCACCGACCGCCACTTGTCGAGGTGTGCCGCGTCGAGGACATCTGGGACGGCGAGATGGCGTCGTTTCGCGTCCACGATTTCGCGATACTGCTTGTCAGGCTCGGCGGGCAGTTCCACGCTTATGACGGGCGCTGCCCTCATCAGGGTGCCGCGCTTGTCGAGGGTGAGTTGTCGGGCGCCGTTTTGACGTGCCACGCGCATCATTGGCAATTCGATGCGGTCACGGGCGCCGGGATCAATCCGCGGAAGTCTTGTCTCAAGCGCCTGCACCTGGAGATCGTCGAGGGGAAAATTCGCATCGAAGGTCTCGGCGGATGAACGTCGCGTCTCGCGACAACCACGGCGATGGAGCGGCCAATTGGGTCGGTCCCGTGCTCCGTGTTGGCGATCTGGCCGAAGCCGTTGCGCGCGCGATCGCCGAGGACAATCCCGGAAAGCGGATCAGCATCCTCGATCGCGGCGATTACGTCCGCCTCCACACGGAACAGATATGCCGCCTCACCAGGCAGACCCTGGAGCGGCAGCTTGGACATCCTTACGAATTGCGGCTGCTCGAGATCGAAATGCCGTCCTTTTCGGGACGCCTTGAGACACGCGCCGACGAATACGTCTGGTATTACCGGAATTCATAAAGCACTTCTCGCCGCGGGAGAGAACTCGTGCAACGCGCGCTTAAAACCTGGTCCGCTTTCGGGGAGCTTGGTCGCAAGCCTAGTGAATACGAAGTGGTCACGCACAAGCTGAACCACACCATGCGCGAGCCCCCGCTGGAGCTGCCCCCTGATGCCCATGGCAACCTCTGGCTGAAAAAACACCGCGACAGCATCCCTCTGAAGGTCGCCGATTGGGACCTGTTCCGCGACCCGGACCAGCTCACCTATCGTGTCTATGTGAAGGGCCAGGACGAGAACGAGACCTTTGTCGACGGCATGTTGAGCGAATTCGCCGCCCTGCCCGAACAAAGTCTGTCGCGCACCGTCCTTGATCTTCTGCAGACCTGCCTCACACCGACCCGCTATCTGGCGCACGGCCTGCTGATGATGTCTGCCTATGTCCAGCAGCTCGCGCCCTCGAGCTACATCGGCAATTGTGCGGCCTTCCAGACTGCCGATCACCTGCGCCGTATTCAGCGCGTCGCGTATCGCACCAAGCAACTCGATCTAGAGTATCCCGCGCGCGCCTTCGGCAAAACCGAGCGACAGACGTGGGAGGAGCATGCGGAATGGCAGGCGATGCGACGAGGGATCGAGCGTCTGCTGGTCGCTTTCGATTGGGACGATGCCTTCGTCGGTTTGAATCTCGTGGTCAAGCCCCTCTGCGACGAGCTCACGCTGCGCCAATTTGCCATCGTGGCGCGCGAGCTCGGCACGAGCTTCGATGCGCTTCTGGCGGACAATCTGTTCCTCGATGCCCAACGCAGCCAGCGCTGGTCCGCGGCTCTGTGTCGGTTCCTCGCCGATGCCGACAGCGGGAATCGCGCGCATCTCGCCGCACTGCTGAGCAAATGGTATCCGTTCGGCGAGGAAGTCGTTAAAACAGGGAGCCGCCTGCTGGGTTCGTCTTCTCACTCTCGCGCGGCCGAGGAGATCGCGGCCGCGACAACAGCGGCCTGGTCCGGCTTTCTGTGCAAGGCGGGGCTTGCAAACACGGACACAGAAGAGGCGCGAGGGTGAGCATGCAGCAGACAACGAGAGCAATGCGCAAAACCGGACTCGAGGTGCTCGGCGATCGGCCTTGGGGAAGTCATTTCTGCGTCTTCTATGAGACGGATGAGGATCTCATCGAGATGCTGGTTCCCTATTTCAAGGCCGGCGTCGAGAACAACGAGTTGTGCTTTTGGGTGCTATCCGATTCCCTGACCGAAGAGGGCGCATGGCGCGCGCTGAACCGAGATATTCCCGATGCCGACCGCCCGCTGATTCGAAGGAGTATCGAATTCATGCGGAGCGAGGACTGCTACCTGAAACAAGGCATTTTCGATCTCAATCGCGTTACGGAGGAATGGGGCGAGCGGCTGAAGCGGGCCCTCGACGCAGGTTTCGACGGCATCAGGGTCAGCGGCTATGCAGGCTGGCCCCAGACGCGGGAATGGCCGAATTTCTGGAAATACGAAGGGAGCCTCAACGAATCGATCGTCGATCAGCGGATGATCGTGCTCTGCACTTATTCGCTGATCGGAAGCACCGGTTTCGACATTCTCGACGTGGCGCATACTCATCAATGCGCCGTATCACGACGCATCGGCAGCTGGCAGATCATCGAAACCGCCGCGCTAAAGGAAGCGAAAGAGGAGATCGAAAGACTGAACGAGGAGCTGGAGCAGCGCGTGATCGATCGCACGCGCGCCTTACGGCGCAGCGAGGCCTACTTGGCTGAAGCGCAGAGCTTGAGCCACACGGGTAGTTTCGGCTGGAATGCCGCGAGCGGAAAGATCTGGTTTTCGGCTGAGACCTTTCGGATCTTTGAATTTGATCGCGCCAATCCACCTGACCTGGCGCGAATAGTTCAACAAACGCATCCGCAAGACAGAGCTTTCCTGGAGCAAACACTCGATCGCGCACGACACGAGAAGACGGATTTTGATCTGGAGTGTCGGTTGCTGATGCCCGATGGTTCAGTCAAGCATCTCCAGGTGGTGGCCCGTGCCATGGTGGACGACTCGGGCCACGTCGAGTTTGTCGGGGCGGTGATGGACATCACTCGGCGCAGACGCGCCGAGGAGGTGCAACGAGTGCAGGAGAGCGCGCGCGAAGAGATGCAGCGGCAGCTACAGCAGGCGGCCAAAATGGAGGCGATCGGGCGGCTTGCCGGTGGTATCGCCCACGACTTCAACAACATCCTGGGCGCGATCCTCGGTTACGGCGAGCTCGCGCAGGACAACCTGAGTGAAGGCAGCGCCGCACGCCGCCAGGTCGATCAGGTCATGCACGCCGGCGCACGTGCAAAGGGACTCGTCGACAACATCCTCGCATTCAGCCGCAGCGGGGTAAGCGAGCGCGTGCCGCTACATCTGCAGTCGGTCGTCGAGGAGACCCTCGAGCTGCTCGCACCGTCGCTGCCTGTTGAGGTGCGCCTCGAGAGGCGACTCAATGCGGTCGACACGGCGGTGTTGGGCGACGCGACACAGTTCCACCAGGTCACAATGAACCTCTGTACGAATGCGGTGCAGGCGATGGACCAGGGCGGCCTGCTCACAGTAACGCTTGATCGTGTAACAGTGGGCGAGCGCCACTTACTTTCGCACGGGACGCTCTCTGCCGGCCACTATGTGCGCCTCACGGTCAGCGACACCGGCAGCGGCATCCGGCCCGCGGTGCTCGAGCGCATGTTCGATCCGTTCTTCACCACCAAGCGGGTCGGCGACGGTACAGGCCTTGGCCTTGCCCTGGTGCACGGCATCGTCGCCGACTTCGGTGGGACAATCGACGTGGAGACGCAGATAGATGCAGGCACCACCTTCACGATCTGGCTACCGGCCGCTGACGAGACGCCAAAGCTCTGGGCCGAGTCCCCGGGCGACGTGCCGCGAGGGCACGGTGAGACGGTGATGATCGTGGACGATGAGCGCCCGCTGGTTGCGCTCGCTGAAGAGACGCTCGCCAGGCTTGGGTACGAGCCGGTGGGGTTTGATTCGAGTGTCGCCGCGTTGCAGGCGTTTCGCGCGGAACCACAGCGCTTCGACCTCGTGCTGACCGACGAGACGATGCCCGATCTCACGGGGACCGAGCTTGCGCGCGAGATCCGGCAGTTGCGACCAAACATTTCGATCATTCTCATGAGCGGTTACAGCGACACAGAGCTGAGCGAACGCGCACAGGCCGCAGGGATCATCGACGTGCTCCGCAAACCGCTCGCCCGCCGCGATATCGCTGAGCCGGTTGCGCGCGCGCTGCGTGCTGGTAGCTAACGCTGGCCATCAAGCCTTCCTGTTATCTCGTCATCACGGTTTGAGCTGCGCGCGAATCTCACCGGGCTTGTGCTCGGCGCTGTGGACATTCACATAGAGATTCCCGCCCTTGAAGCTTGCGTACTGCTCGTCGGTCAGTTTGGAGCCGGGCGGCACGGTCCACGTGCCATCAGCACCCTTGGTCAAGGTGATGATTGGTGGGCCGCTCTGACCTGGGGCTCCAACGTGGATATGCGCGGCAGTGCCATCGATCCCGGAGGTCTTGATGACGCCACTGACGGACTTGTCCTTGGCGACCTTGAGAGTGCCGGTGGCCGATGCCGAGGTGGTCACCGGGGGCGTCTCCTCGGTCCCTGTCAAGCTCAACTTGACGTCCTTTGCCATAGCGGACTCGGCACCCAGGGCCAATGCAATCGTTGCGAGAAGTGCCGCGCGCGAGCGGGCGAAATCAGTGTTCATTGTCTGCGTCTCCGGTTGTTACAGGTCAATCCAGTGGTTTGTAATCCAAGTGACAGGCACGGCAGGCTCTGGCAATGCTGACAGCTGCCTTGGAAGCGGTCGCGAAGTCCTTGGCGGCGACGGACCTGACCACGGTGGCGGCCAATTCCCTGCCTTCCCTGGAGAGCTTCAGGGCGTTGTCGGCGCTACCTCTTCGAGAGAAGTAAGCCTCCATCGAGCCATACAACTCGCCGATTTCCCGGGCGTCCGCACTTGCGGCATTGCCGTCGCCGGCTGCGAGGTTGCGTTGTACGCTCTGGCTCCTTCGATCGATTCTCTGCATCCACTCATCGAAATCCAGCACGCTCTGCCCGAAGGCTACCTCCGCCGCCCCGAATAGGGCAAGTGCCGCGAGAGTAACCGCGGTACACATGCCGAGCCGATCGCGCAATGCGCGACGGCGCTCATATGTCAGGAGGCTTATAGGCATCGTGGCAAGCGCGGCAGGTCCTCACCAGGGAATCGTATGTAGTGAGCGATGTTTCAAAGTCGCTCGACTGTGCCGATCTGGCCACGGCATCCGCGAGGTCCTGCCCTTGCTTGGCCCATTTCACCGCGTCTTCGACATTGCCCTTCTTCGTAAAATAATCCTGCGCCCATTTGAGGCCATCGCGGATCGACTGGGCGTCGGCTGCCACGGACGTTGGGTCCCGCGTGGCAATGTTGGAGTCCAGTCTCTTCATCGTGTCATCCATTTCCCGCATGACATCATCGTTGAAGTCGGTCAGGTCGAGGCTGACGGTGGCGCGAACCAGCGGGCCCGTCAACCCCACCGCAATACCGAGTGCGCCCAGAACGGCAGTCCTCTTTCTGCGCATGATCTACGTAATGATTTCCTTCACGACCTGGCCATACACCGTGGTGGCGCGCTCCGAGCGGCCCTGGTACAGGTACGTCAGCTTGCGGTGGTCCAAGCCCAGCTGATTGAGAATGGTCGCCTGGATGTCATACGTATCGGTGACTCCGCTCACCGCGCGCAAGCCGATTTCGTCAGTCGCACCGTAGGTGCCGGGCTTGATGCCACCGCCTGCGATCCAGGTCGTATAGCCCCAGGGGTTGTGATCCCGCCCGTCACCCGTCTGACCATAGGGCGTGCGTCCGAATTCGGCGGTCCATACGACGAGCGTCGTATCCAGCAAGCCCCGTGCTTTCAGGTCGGCAAGCAGACCGGCAATTGGCCGGTCAACCTGCCTGCACATCACCGAGTGATTCTTTTCGATCTCGTGGTGGGCATCCCAGCTATCGACGCTGTTGTCCGGTGCACCAGAGATAACATGGATGAAGCGCACGTTGCGCTCGACCAGGCGGCGAGCCCGTAACAGGGCTGTGGCATACTCGCGCGTTGCGACAGTTGAGGTGTCGACGATGCCGTAGAGTTCCTTGGTGGCAGCCGTCTCTTTCGACAAGTCCACTGCCTCCGGCGCAGTCTTCTGCATGCGGTAGGCCAGATCGTACGAGCGGCTGCGTGCCTCGAGCTCGCCGTCCCCGGCATGCAGCACCTGTTCCTGGTGATCGTTCAGCTGCTTCAACAAATCCAGCGTGCCGCGCTGCTCCGCAGCCGTGACCACTGCCGGCTTGTCCATATATAACATCGGCGAATCGCCGGGCCGGAACGTCGTGCCTTGATACGTTGCCGGCAGGAAGCCCGCGCTCCAGATCGTCGCTCCGCGACCGCCGCCGGCGCTGCCCGTCCCAGTAGGCAACACTACGAATGATGGCAAATCGGGGTTGGCCGAGCCTAGCCCGTAGGTCACCCAGGAGCCCAGCGCGGGACGGCCCGGGACGAGGCCGCTTGTGTGTAGTTTGAGCGAGGAGATGACGTGAGTGCTGCCCTCGGTCTTGCAACCTTTGAGGAAAGCGATCTGATCGACCTGGCCTGCGAGATTCGGCAGCAAGTCCGACACCCACGCGCCGGTCTGTCCATGTTGCTTCCACTCGCGCTTCGTGGCGTAGAGCGCGCCAACGCCACCATCAGTCGCGGTCTTGAGATTCGTGCGGAAGGAATCCGGCAGGGGCCGGCCGTGCAGGCGGACGAGCGCCGGTTTGTAGTCGAACAGATCGAGAGAGCTGGGCGCCCCCGCCATATGCAGCCAGATCACAGACTTGGCCTTCGGTGTGAAGTGCGGCGCCTTGGGCGCGAGTGGGTCTTCAGCGGCAGCCGTCGCCGGAGCGCTGGAGAGCAGTCCCCCTGCAACCGACAGCGCACCCAGGCCGTATCCGGTGTTGAGTAGAAATTCCCGTCGTGTTTTCACCCTGGTACCCATGTCATGCCCTCAATTCGAGTGTTTAGTCCGCAATGGAAATCAGAACCGGTAGCTGAACTCGTTGGAATTGGCCACCGCGTGCACCAGGTCAACGAAGGCCGCCGCGCGCGCCGGATTGAGCTTCTGCTTCTGCGCCTTCGCGCCACCGACGGCTGCCGTTACTGAGGCATCGCCAGTATCCTCCTCCGGGGATTGGGCCTTCGCGAGCTTCTCCTGCCGCTTATCCAGATACTCCACGAGTGCAACCCGCTCGAACCGATCGGCGGACCGGCCGTACAGTGCTTTGTAGAGCTTGTCGGCCTGGGCATACACCTCGACTGGCACCCCGTAGCCTTCGGGCGCGGCAACTTTCTTGCCCTGCGCCAACTGCTCCTGTGTCACCTTCTCCTGCTTGTCGAGAAACGCCTCCAGCGTCCGCCTCTCAGATGTATCGGGCGAACGGCCAAACAGGATCTGGTACAGCCGCTCGAGCTGCGCCGATTCGTCGTGGCCGGCCTCCTGCAGCACGCGCGCCGCCAGGGCTTCTGACCATTGATACACGAGGTCGCCGTTGATTAGCGCGAGTGCCTGCGACGGGGTCGTGGTCACATCGCGTCGGCTATGAACAGAGTTTGGATTAGCCATGTCGAATGCGTCCAGCAACGGATACGCGGTGTTGCGGCGTACGAAGACGTATACGCTGCGCCGATTCTGGTCGTGAGGATTCTCCGACACGGGCCAGGCATTCGGATTGGCAGCATTCACGCCGAAATTGGCAGGTACCGGCGGGAACACCGCAGGTCCCCCGAGCTTGTCCTCCAGCAGACCCGAGGCAAGGAGCAACGAGTCCCGAATCTCCTCCGCATCCAGGCGCTGCCGTGGAAACGCCCACAGCAAGCGGTTGGTAGGATCAATGGCTTCGGCGTCCGGGCGCGCAGCCGACGATTGCCTATAGACGCTTGACAACAACAGGCGCCGCTGCAGGCTCTTGATGCTCCAATGGTCCTGGTGGACGAAAGTGTCTGCCAGGTAGTCCAACAGCTCGGGATTGACGGGTTTGTCGCCCATCTTGCCGAAGTCGCTCACGCTATCGACGATTCCGTGACCGAAATACTGCGCCCACACCCGATTCACGAAGACCCGCGCGGTCAAGGGATTTCCCGGACTTGCAATCCAATTCGCGACTGCCGTGCGGCGCCCGGATGAGTTGGCTGTCGGCGTAATGTGCGGCTGCTCGCCATTTGCCAACGCCGCCGGGAATCCTGGCTGGACTTCCTCGAGCAACCGGTCATAGATACCTGTGGCAAGAACGTGCGTGGGCGGCGCTTCGGCACCCAGCTCGAATATGGTCGACATGTAGCCAGGGTCCTTCGGCTTCAGGGCATCGAATGCCTTGAGTTGGCTCTTGAGCTCCTGGTACTTCGCGTACGCGTCCTTGTTCTTGGTCTTCAACTCCCTCTCGGCGTTGCGGGTCCGTCCTGACAAGGTCCACAGGTTGCGATGGTAGATCCAGCGGTCGTACGCACTGCGCTCCCCTTCCGGCTTCTCTATCGAGGCCCGGGTCTGCGGCACGAACCCCTGCAACCGGTCGGCTTCCAGCTTGTCAATCACCGGTTTCAGGAGCGCGTCCATCTGCTCGCGGATTTCGTGCGTCGCCTCGTTGTAGTGGGCGAGGTGCTGCTGATAATCGGTCAACACGGTGGCGGTCGCCGCTGGCACATCATCTCGAGCGCTGGCATTCGCGAAGAACGCCTGGAACTGGAAGTACTCCTTCTGGGAAATCTTGTCGAACTTGTGGTTGTGGCAGTTGGCGCAGCCCACCGTGGTGGCCAGGAACACCGACCCTGTGGTGTTCGTCAGATCGACGGCGATCTCCTGTTTCTTCAGATTCAGATCGCGCGCGTTGATCTCATCAGGATAACTGCGCAGGAACCCGGTGGCGATCAAAGCCTCCTGATCGTTCGGCCACAACTCATCGCCCGCCAGCTGCTCTTTGATGAAGCGGTCGTAGGGCTTGTCTTCGTTGAATGCGCGTATTACGTAGTCCCGATACCGCCACATGTTGGGGCGGGTGCCATCGGCGTTGTAACCGTCGCTGTCAGCATACCGGGCAAGGTCCAGCCAGCGGCGTCCCCAGCGTTCGCCATAGTGGGGAGATGCCAACAGCCGATCCACCAGCTTCTCGTACGCTTTCGACGAGCGGTCGTTGACGAAAGACTTTACGTCCTCGGGTGTGGGGATCAGGCCCCAGGTGTCCAATGTTGCGCGGCGTATGAACGTGGCGCGATCGGCGTCGCCGGAGGGCTCGAGCTTGCTCCCTTCCAGCCGCGCCAACACGAAGGCATCGATGGGCGTGCGAACCCATTTGTTACCCTGAACCTGCGGTATCGTTTGGCTCTTCACGGGCTGATAGGACCATAGCACTGGGGCCGAGCCGGGGGGCACTACACCCGTCGAGGCAGGAGCAGATGAGGCGGCCGGCGCCGCAGGCGCTGACTCCTCGCCGGCAGCCGCGGAGACGGTCGTCAATACAGCGGTCGCCAGCGCGGCCGTGAAGCCCCACCACGCGCCAGGAAAACTACGTCTATTCATAGAGACACTCCCACGCCAGCCAGCTCGTGCTGGCCAGCTTTGCGGAACGAAGAATAGTCAAGCAGCAGGTAATAAAGTGGTTACAGCCTATGGCATCTGCTCATGAGCTGATGCCAAACGACTGACTGCGCGTCCTGCGCCGCCGCAACCTGTTTCATCCTAGGCGACGTACCACACGAGCAGGGCGGCCAGAGCGATGCCGAGCACCGCGTGCCATCGCGGCGCAAACTCGATACGCGGCAGGGGCCCGTGGCTCCAGCCTTTCGACCCGGTAATCATCGGGCGGATGAGGTTGTCGCGCTTGAAGACCCAATAAAGCAGCACCGCTACGATGTGCAGGAGGATGAGCACTTTCAACACATCGAACCCGATCCGGTGCAGCCGTGCGCATGCGCGGCCGGTCTCGAAAGTCACCCAGTGCGACAGCGGTCCCGACTCCAATCCATCCACATCCACGCAGAAGAGCCCGAGTGTCACCTGCCCCAGCAACAGGCCCAAGAGCGCTAACACGCTCAGGGCGCCCAACGGGTTGTGACCGGGCGCCGCTTTGAGTGCCCGCGACCGCAGATAACGCCAGATTGAGCGTGGTCCTTTGACGAAGTGCGCGAAACGCGCTGTTGTGCTGCCGAACACGCCCCAATACAGTCGAAATGCCAGTACTCCCAACAGCGCATACCCGCTGTAACGGTGATAGTTCATGCGGTGATGGCTGGCGGTCCACCAGGACAGGCCCACCAGCGCAACCAACAGCCAATGCACCAGCCGGGTCGCGCCATCCCACACCCGCAATACCGGCCGGGTGCCGACTTGAAGCACCACGCGCGATTGAGTTCCCCACACGGCGCTCATGCATCATTCCTTCTTCACACGGTATTTGTCGTGGCAACCCTTGCAGCTCTGACCCAGAGAGGCGGCAGCGTCCTTCCATGCGGACGCGTCGATGCTGTCACCCAAATGAGTCCACTTGTCCGCTTCGCGGATAAACGTCTCCTGCTCGGCCGCGAATCCCGCTGCATCCGCCCACACTTCGGGCTTGGCATCGGTCTTGACGCCGGACTCGGGGCCTGTGCCTGCAGGAAACCACGTGCCGATACCACCAGCCGCCCGCGTGATATCCGCGGCTGCGGCCTTGATCTTGGCGCTGTCGGGAGACGCGTTGCGCAGCTCGTCTCGAATAACCTTGAAAGCCGCACCCAGGCTCTTCAATCCCTGCTGACGGGCTTTAATGACTTCGGCAGCCGACTGGCTCTGTGCGTTCGTAACGGTCGCGAACGTGGCAGCCGCAACCGCGATCGCCACGGCCAGCCTCGCCGCCCGCGAACGAATTGTCCTGCCTTGGGATTGCATTGTGCGCCCTCCTCCCGTTCTCACAGCTTGCCGCTCGCCACGAAACCAATCCAACGCGATACCGCCGGTGTGTAGCTGTTCCAGGTCTGACTCAGATACGTGCGGTCGTTGAACGCATTCTTCACGAGAATTCCCGCGTCGAACTTGTTATCCATGCGGCCGAAGCCAATTTCGATATCGGTGATGCTGGAAGCGGGGACCCACCCGTAGGAAGACAGTGAGTTATCGGAATTGAAGCGGCTGTTGTAGGCAGTATTGAAACTCAGGCGGAGCGCCTTGTTGTCCCACACTGGATAGCGGTAATCGACACCGATATTGGCCGTGAACTTCGACGCACCCGGAAGTGTCTGCCCGCTGAGGTCCCGGTAGGGCGGCGCGGCCGTATAGCCGTTTTCCACCGGCTGCGCGGAGTTTGGAAAGTCTTTGTAGAACGCGTCCGTGTACGCGCCCGAGAAGCGGATCGTGGCATTACGGATGCCTGCATAGATTGCATCTACTTCCACTCCCCGTGATTCCACCTTGGGTACGTTTCCGGTGGCAGATGTGTACGCAGTGGCCGGCGTCACACCGTTCTGTATGTTGAGGTTGGTTGTGTACTGATCGAGGATGCGGACCGCTTGCTGATAGTTCTTGATTTTGGTCAGATAGAAGTCAACGTTCAGGATCAGCGTTCTGTCCAACAACGAAGATTTGAGTCCAATCTCGTAGGAAGTGTTCTTTTCCGGCGCGACGAGATAGGAAACTCCGTTGACGAGCTGCGAGATACCCGCCTTCTCGCCGTACTGGTATGACACGTACGCCGTTTCGGAGTCGCTGAACTTGTAACGGGGACTCACGACGAACGCAGGCTGCGTTTTCTTGAACGGCTGAGCTACCGTTGGATAGAACAGAACGCCGACCTGTGAGAGTCGGATCGCCTTCGCATCGGCGACCTGGCGCTGCTGCGCGGCCGTGAGGCTCCCATAGGCCGCACCCGGAACCGCGGCGATGGGTACACCGAAGTACTTGTTGGCCGCAAGGTCGGCGAGACTCAGCTGGGTGGCCGAGTTGGCAGCGGCGGTCAGGGCGCCCGTGGTGGCGTTGGAGGCAAACCCTCCGAGCGCGACGCCGTTGATTGATACAGGATTGAGCTCGGCCCCGGCCCCATTGTCCGTGATCAGCGAATCGGCGGTGGTTTCGCGGTCCTCGCGGGTCACGCGCACACCCGTGGTGACCGTGAACTTGCGCGTCAGGTGCCAGTCAGCCTGGCCAAAGGCTGCATAGCTCTTGTTGCGGATCAACTGCAAGCCCGCCGGTGCGTTGAAGTCCATGGCCAGACCGTCGAGCGAGTTGCGCAACAGGTAGCGGCCACCGCTCACACTGCCGTCCGGATTCACCGCCACGTCGAGTCTTCCGTACTGCTGCGGGGTTGCAAACCACGCGCCCGCGTCACCGCCCCAGGCTCTGCGGTATTCGGAGTCATTGGTCATCTTGAAAAAATACAGGCCGGTCTGATAGTCGACGAAGCCGCCGGTCTGCGAGCTCAAGCGCAGCTCCTGGCTGAGTTGCTTGTAGTGATTCAGGAAGCCGCCGGCGTTCTTGTAGATGTCGAAGGGCGTACCTTCATCGTTGATCGCGTTGAAGCGATATTCCTCGTAACCGGTGATCGAGGTCAGAATCTGATTGCCGAGAGTCCAATTCAGCTCGGCTGAGGCGCCGTCGCTGCCGGTGTAGAGCGGATGCTGGTAGTCGCTGTCGACATTGTTCAACCCTGCTCCATAGAGATAGGTCTTCGCGTAGCTGTAACTTGATTGCTGTGTGAACCAAGGCCGTGCCAGCCGGACGGCCGGGTCAGTTGAAAGCGTGTTCGTGGACCCGTTGGCATAAAGGGCAGGCGTCGGTGTATTGATCGCCCGTCCGTTCGTCGTTTCCCCTCCGACCGGAGTCAGGTTGTACGAAAAGCGCGCGGTGAAGTCCGGAGTAGGCGTCAGCAGAAACTGCACTCGGCCGGTCACCCGGTCCTTGTTCTGGTAAGTGTCATCAGGGTTGTATAGATTGCCGACGTCACCCTTGCCTTTTTCCACGGATAGCGTGCCGCGCCAGGCCAGCAGATCATCGATGACCGGACCGCCGCCTGCCGCATGACCGATGACGGTGCCCAGCTGACCGACCGTGACAGAGTACTCGGCGCCTGGCGTGAAGGACGGCCGTCGAGTATTGATGCTGAGTACTCCCAGTGTGGCGTTCTTGCCCTGGAGTGTCCCTTGGGGACCGCGGGCCAACTCTACGGTATCGATATCGGTAAAGTCGTAACTGGAAATGAGGGCGTTATAGGCATAGTTGACGCCATCCACCACCACACCCACGCTGGGGTCTTGTGCCTCTGTCTGCCCTTGTTTGCCGATGCCGCGGATGGAGAGGCTGAATGTTCGCTGATTGCCGAGGTTCCAGGACAGATTGCCGACGCGCTTGGTGATAGAGCTGATATCGAACGAATCGAGCCGATCGAGCTCCGTGCCGGTGACGACCGAAACAGATACCGGGACATCCTGCAGCGGCTCGAGTCGGTTGCGGGTATGGACCACGATCTTGCTCAGGTCGGTGACCGGAGGGGCTGACTGGCCGGCGCCGGCGTCCTCACTGGCACTGGCCGCGTTATCACTGGCAGCGGACGGTGCATTTGCCGCCTTGTTCGGGCTCTCGGCCTCGGACTGCACAGTGCCGAGCAGCAGGACGCTGCCCAGCAGGGCCGCCGAGCTCCCTCGCAGGAAGGAGCGACGACGGGACATGAGATTCGGAACGGACATCAAGACTCTCCCGGAGAAAATGGTGCAGCGTTTTAAGGGGCGCTCTCGCGAACGCCCGGATTTATTTCGCAAGGACTTCGCAGGTCGGATCGGGCCTGTCGATCGGATCGGCCGGCTAACCGCTATTGCGTGTCGGTCAATATGGCCACGCGTGCAACACCTGCGTGCTCGATGGCGGCCATGACCTTCGCGACGGGCCCGTATGGAACCCGCTCATCAGCGCGCAGGTGCAGCGACAGATCGGGGTTTGCGCTCTTGAGCCCCACCAACTGCCGTTCGAGGTCGGCCCTCGCGACCTCCGTGTTGTTCAAAAATACCTTGCCCTCGCCGTCCACCGTCACCGTGACGGCCTTTTGCTCATCCGGCGGCGTCGTCGTCACGGTCTTGGGCAAATTGACATGCACGGCGTTGGTCAGGACGGGAATGGTGATGACGAATGCGACGAGCAGCACGAGCATTACATCCACGAGGGGCGTAATGTTGATATCGCTCAACTCGCTGTCATCTTCCTGTGTTGCAAAGGCCATGAAATCTGCTCCGCTTTGGTACCGATCAGGCCGACTTGCCGCCGAGCAGGACGGAGGGCACGGACTCCCGGTCCCTGCCTCGTTCGGCGCGTCCTTCACGAATCTGCGTGCGCGGGTCTTCCACTGAGCGCACGCCGCGCTCGATGCGGAAGGTGGCGCGCTGCGCCAGATTCAGGAAATCGTGCGCAAAGTCCTCGTATCCGCCCAGCGCGGACTTCAGCCGGCGTAGATAGAAGTTGTAGGCAAGTACGGCGGGGATGGCCACCGCTATACCGATTCCAGTGGCAATGAGCGCCTCGCCGATAGGCCCCGCTACGACATCGATCGAGGCGTTGCCGTTCTTGCTGATGTCGTGCATCGCACTCATGATTCCCCACACCGTGCCGAACAAGCCGACGAACGGCGCAGTGCTACCAATGCTCGCGAGCACTGCCAGGCCGGCATCCAGCGTGCGCCTCTCGCGCTTGAGCTGTTGGGCGAGATTGCGCTGCAACTGCTCGTGGCGGTCCCAACTATGCTGCAGGTCGTGCTCTTCGTGGTGAGAGGCCGCGCTGAGCGCGCTGAACCCGGCGATCGCGATGCGCCCGAGCGCGCTCGAGCCAACTGCCTTGTCCATGGAGAGATCCGCAGCAGCCTGAAGATTGGGCGCGCTCCAGAACTGTTTTCCGAACCGCCGGTTGCCGCGCGCGTTGCGCAGCAATTGCACTCCCTTCACGAGAATCAGTGCCCAGGTGGCAATAGAGAATGCTCCGAGCGTCCACAACGTGACGGCGACAGCGGGAACGGCGGTAGTGTTGATCATGATGTGAAGCTCGTGAGCCTTGACTAGCGATGAATGATGATTGAGATCAGGTGTCGAGCTTGAACTCGATGGGCACCGTGGCCCAGCCGTCGATGGGCGTGGCGCCGCGCTTCGACGGAGTGAACTGCCAGGTACGCACGGTAGCCTTGGCCTCTTCGTCCAACAGCTTGAAGCCGCTGGACTTCTGTACTTCCACCGCATCGACCTGGCCGGTGCTCAACACGCGCACCCGCAGCATCACCGTGCCCTGCCAACCATTGCGCGCGGCCGTGCTGGGGTATTGCGGCGGTGGATTGTTGAGATACCCGGCACGGCCGAAGGGTGCCGTTACCGTTTCCGGCTCGGGAGGCGGAGCGGGCGCGGCGACCGACGCTACGGCGACAGGCGCTTGCGCTGGCGCACTCTCGACACTCGGGGTATCAGGCACCGCTGTTTGAATCTGCGGCAGTACCTGTCTCTTCGCCAGCGGCTTCGGAGGCGGCGGTTTCGGCGGCTCGATCTTCGGCGGTAGGGGCTTTGGCGGCCTCACCAGCTGCACTTCAACCTCATGCTTTCGCGGCGGCACTGTCGAAACAGACACATGGTGCGTGGCATACCAGACGATCCCGCCGTGTATCGAGATGGCCAGTGCTGCAAGTAAACCGGGCAATACCCACCGGGACAAGCCGTCCCGCGTGGGTGGCACCGTGAAGCGGGCAACTGCCACTTCCCTCCAGGGCACCGTGACGGTCGTCAGCTTGCGACGAGGTGCTCCAACCCAGTGGCTATTGAAATTGTATGCGAGCGCAAAGTTACTCATGAATGTCGCAAATACCGACAGGCCGGTGACGCCGTCGCAGACTAATGAGTCGTTCGGTAACAATGCAGTCACAGCTGATGGCTTTTATTCATGAGAGCATGCCGATACGCGCCCCGGCGCGTGTCGTGTTTGTCCAGATTCCCGGACGTACTGACACCATACTAATTATTCATTGGCCCGCGCATACCTCGACTACCTAGCATGCGGCGGTATCCATCATCTATCGAGTTGAGGGCGTTATGAGAAAAACGGTGATCGCTGCGCTGCTGACGCTATCCGTGGTGAGCGCGTTTGCTCAAGAGGGCGGCCGCACACCGCAAGCTGCCTCCGTCAAGACGCCAGACTCGCGAGCTCACGTGCTCACGCGGGAGGAGTTGGACAAACTGCTCGCTCGACCGCAGGATCTGCTGGTGATCGACGTACGCCGTCCAGACGAGGTGAGCAAGATCGGGGGTCTGCCGGTTTATCTGAGCATCCAGCTCAATGACCTGGAAAAGAGCCTTGCGTGGATTCCAAGGGGACGCACCATCATCACCGTCTCGAATCATGCCAAGCGGGCTGGCACAGCCGCGGACCTGCTGGCGAGCAAGGGATTCAAAGTGGCTGGCGCGGCAGGCGTGCAGACCTACGAGCAGGAAGGCGGAAAGCTGACCAAGATCGTGCCGCCCCCAACGCCGAGCACCGCGAACGCTGCGCCCGCGCCTGGCCCGTAGAAGTACCGTCAGTGGCTCACAGGTCACTTCCGAGAGTGCGCGGTCAAGCGCCGACTTGCCTGCTCATCGAATCGGCAGCTGTAAATTCGCGAACATCGCGTTTACTTCTTCCTGCGTCTCGCACGCGGCGGCGCGGTCGACCAGACGACGGGTGAGATGCGGTGCCATGAAGTGCAGAAAATCGTACATATAGCGGCGTAGCAATCCGCCGCGCGCGAATCCGATCCACGTCGTGTGAACCGGGAACAGGTGCGCCGCCTCAATGGATACCAGGTCAGCGTCGTCTTTTGGGTCCAACGCAATTTCCGCGACGATGCCCACCCCGAGACCCAGGCGAACGTACGTCTTGATGACGTCGGAGTCCCGGGCCGTCAGCGCAACCTTTGGCCGCAAGCCGGCCATCGCGAATGTTTCGTGCAATGAAGAAGGCCCCGTAAAGCTGAATACATAGGTGACGAGCGGATAGGCAGCCAACTCCTCTACTCCGGGTCTGGTCACGCGCGCCAATGGGTGATTCGCCGGCACGATGATGCGTCGATGCCATTGGTAGCATGGCAACAGCACGTGCTTGCGAAACAAATCCTGCGAGCCGGTTGCAATGGCGAAATCGATGCGATCCAGCTCGGCCATCTCCGCAAGATGCTCGGAGGTGCCCTGATGCAGATGAAACTCCACGTTCGGATACTTCTCGCGAAATTGCCGGATCACCGCAGGCAACACGTACCGTGCCTGGGTGTGGGTCGTACCGATGGAAAGCGCGCCTTGACCCTCGTCCTTGAATTCCTCGGACACACCCTTGATGTTTTGAGCCTCGCGCAACAGCCTCAGCGCATACATGACCACGCGTTCCCCGGCAGGCGTGATTTTGGTGAACGCACGTCCATTGCGCACGAAAATGCTTACGCCCAGCTCCTCCTCCAGCAGCTTGAGTTGCTTGCTGACGGCGGGCTGCGTCGTATGCAGCTTTGCAGCGGCGGCGGTGAGGTTCAGATCGTTCTGGGCAACCGCCGCCAGAAAGCGCAATTGCTGAAGTTTCATGCGGGGATCGCGGAGAACCCAGACAGACGGGCCGAACGGACCGGCCGCCGCGGCTCAGCCCGCTGAGAGTGTCGTCTTGCGCAAAGGGCTATGCGGAACGGTGTTGGACGCCCACGATGGGCAAAGCATCACCTGTGGCCGACGCGAAATCCTGACATTCATCCTGCCTCCCAATCTCATCCTGCTTATTGAGCCCGATGTTAGCCGCTGCCAAGCTGCGGAAAGATACCTTTTACGCATGTCGTCATGACACGGACGCGTGTTACGGGACGGCACGGGGACGCGCACAGTGACAAACCGGTAACAACGGACGGGCAACGTTCTGGCTGGAATCACAATCCTCGCAGCGATGCCTGCACAACCGCTGTCGCGGACCGACTTCACACTTCGTGAATTGCGCGCCTCGCGCAGCGCAATCTCCGCGGCGTGGCGTTCAAGCCATATTGCGGCGCGTCACAGTTCGTAAGTTCCTGTTCCGTTGCCTCTAACGAAAGACCTTGGTCTACCGATAAAGACCCAAACGGACTTTAGGCCATGCAGATCCAATGTCATTGCTGCGTCGATTCGTTCTCATTATTGGATTGCTGGGCACGGCCGCCATCGCGCAAGCCGATCCCATCATCAAGCTACTGACCTTTCAGGACTCACCCGATCCCGTCTCCTCGACCACAGCGCTGACCTATCAACTTCAGGTCAGCAACACAAACTTCGCAGCTTCCGCCGCTAACGTTCAACTCACGGTACCCATTCCGGCGGGGGTTAATTTCATCTCGGCGTCAGACAGCGCGTGTTCGTACGCCGCGCCAAACGTGGTGTGCAGCTTCGGCACGCTTCCGGCGAATACCAATAAGCTCATCACAATTACCATGACGGTGACTGCCGCTGGCGGCAGCACGCTGACCAGCATAGCCGTCGCGAGCTCGACTACAGCCGGGGAGACCGATAGCAGCCTCACGCAAACGACCTCAATCATTTCAGGTGCGGATCTGGCTCTCACCATGAGCGGAACGCCGTCTACGGTCACGGCAGGCGGACAGGTCACCTACACACTTGGCGTCACCAACAACGGTCCAGATACTTCGACCGGCCTGACCATCACTGACACGCTTCCACCGAATGTGGCTTACGTGTCGGCCTCCGGATCAGGCTGGAGCTGCTCGAATTCCAGCGGCACAGTTACGTGCAATTTCTTCGGCTCTCTCGCCAACGGCGCCAATTCCGCCCTGACCCTGATCGGCACCGTACAGAATTCCACCAGCGGCACGATCACCAATTCCGCGACCCTGTCCGCAACGACACCCGACGGAAACCCAAACAACAATACCGCTGCGGCCTCAGTCAGCGTCTCTCCAGGTGCCGACCTCAGCCTCACCAAGACGGCCTCACCGAATGCCATGATCGCGGCCACCGGGGTCAGCTTCACGCTGTCTCCACGAAGCGCCGGACCCGATGCGGCCAGCACGGTGACGGTCTCCGACACACTGCCCGCTGGCTTTACCAGCATCTCGGCGAGCGGCACGAACTGGTCCTGCTCCGTCGTTCAAGCAACGCGCGTGGTGACGTGCACACGCGCCGCGATGCCCTCTGGCTCGACGGACGACATCACCGTGACTGCCACGGCACCAGATGACACATTCGTTCCCGCCGGAGGCATGTCCAGCAGCAACACAGCCTCAATTTCGAGCAGCGTCACCAGCGACCCTGTCAGCGGAAATAACAGCGGCAGCGTCAGTTTCACGATTCAACGTGACGGTACCGACCTGTCAATTGCCAAGACAAAATCGCCAAATCCGGTCGCCCAGGGATCACCGCTGACCTCTGTTCTGCGTGCGACCAACAATGGCCCACGCGCAATGGGCGCCGGCGATATTGTCACCATAACCGACACGCTCTCCGCGGGCGAGAGTTACACCGGCGCCGCCAGTTTTACGAACAATGGTTGGACATGCTCGTATGCCGCGCCCACCTTCACTTGCACCCAGCCGGGACCACTGGCTGTTGGAGCCACGACGCCCGCGGTATCGCTGGTTACGACAGCGACCTCGACTTCGTCGCTGACGAACCAGGGCTGCGTAGCCACCACAGGCACCTACGCCGATCCAAACGCTGCAAATAATTGCACCTCCGCCAGCTCGACGTCGACGCCGCAGCGGGCTGACCTCGTCATCGTCAAGACGCAGGATGCAAATCCGCTGACGACGGCCTCTACGACTCTGACTTACACGCTGACGATCAGCAACAACGGTCCGGATGACTCACAGAACGTAGTCGTACGTGACACCATCCCGATGTACACGACACTCGCGGGCGGAACGATTGTCTCGGCTACGGCGAACACCGGCAGCAAGAATTCCACAGGCAGCTGCTCGGTAACTGGGGCGAGTATTCAGTGCAGCTATGGCACGCTGCTCTACGCGACTGGTACTGCGGCCAACACACCGGAAACGGCCACTATCACTGTAACCGTGCACCGGCCCGTGGCGGACGGCTCGTTCACGAATACGGCAACGATCGACTCCACTTCAATCGGAGATCCGGACCGTACTAACAACAGTTCCTCGATCAACGTCACTATCGATCCCGTCGCCGACGTTCGAGTTCTGAGCAAAACCGCCACACCCAACCCGGTGCTCGCCGGGGCCGATACGACCTACATCATCACCTTCGACAACAACGGACCCTCGACGGCCCAGAACGTCACACTGACAGATCAGTTCAACCCAACTCCGGGCGACGCTGGCTACGCGATCCGGTCAATGAGCCCGAGCAAGGGTACGTGCAGCTTCACGGCCGCCAGCGATCTCATCTCCTGCTCCATTGGCACACTGAGCGCCGGGGAAGTCGAGACGCTTACGGTCGTTCTCAGACCCAATTGGATGGCTTCACCACCGGCAGGCCGCAACCTGCAGAACACGGCAACGGTAAGTACCACGACGGTGCAATCCGATACCACGAACGACAGCAAGAGCGCGACACTCGGCATTTCACCGGCCAGGGTGGACCTGATCGCGAACATCTCGGACGTGCCGAGCTTCGCAGGTGTGCCGGCGGATCCTCTGGGCTTCGACGGCACCAGCCCCTCCAGCAACCTGATCACCTACCTGGTGAGGGTCACCAACGCCGGACCCTCGCAGGCGACCTCGGAAGCCTTCCAAAACACCTACGTTCCTCCCGCCGGGCGCTCGGTCACCTTCCTGTGTGACTCGGACAGCCAGTACACCTGCTCCGGCACGCCCGTTTGTAGCGCGACCAGTCCCGCCACGGTGACCGGTCCGACCAACCAAGTGGTGACCTGCAGCGCGCCCGACCTCGAGGCAAATGGCTCGTACGCACGCTACCTGCGCTACCAAGTCAACACGGCGCCCGCCGCCAACGGTGATAACTACTCGAACACGGTCTCAGTGACCGCGAACGAGACAGATGCAAACACGGCAAACAACAGTGCGACCGAACCGACGGCCGTGCGCGCGAAAGCCGACTTGCAGTTGACGAGCAAGACCGCAGTCGTGTCTTCGCCGCCTCTGCAGTATGGCCAGACGTTCCAGTGGCAGATCAAGGTAGACAACCTCGGACCCGGTACTGCCTACAGCTCGATCCTCAACGATACCCTGCCTGCGGGCGTGCAGCTCGTCAGTCCGTTCACCTACACCGCGACGGCGGGAAGCTGCACAAATACCGGCATTACCCAATTCTCCTGCAGCCTTGGAGACGTCCCGGTCGGTACACAGGTGACCGTCACGGTAGCCACCGTCATCCCGGCCCCGACCACCCCACCCTACCCCACGAGCTACACGAACACTGCCTCCGTAAGCAGTTTCAGCGTCGATCTGGTCTCGGCAAACAACTCGAATTCGGGAAATGTCAGCTTCGTCAAGTCGAGCATCTCCGGCCGCATCTACAGTGACCGCAACAACAACGGCAGTATCGATGGTGGCGAAGGCGGAATCTCCGGGGTGACGCTCACCCTCGCCGGTACGGACGCGTTCGGTAACTCCGTTTCCCGCAGCGCGATCAGCGACGCCAGCGGTAATTACCTCCTTGATAACCTGGAACAGGCGGGGGCCGGGGGTTACACCATCACGGAAACGCAGCCATCCGGCTATTCCGACGGACTCGAGACTGTTGGCACGGCGGCGTCCGGGACGCCACCGGGCGGCACCGTGTCACCGATCGTCGGCTCGAATACCACCTCCGGCATCCTCCTGGATCGGGACCAGGTCGCCACCGGGTACAACTTCGGCGAGCTCAAAAATAACTCACTCGGTGGAACGGTCTTTACCGATTCGAACAACAACGGCATCAAGGATGCGGGAGACTCCGGCATCGCCAACGTGACTATCACGTTGACGGGAACCGACGTACGCGGCGCTGCGGTCAATCGCAGCACGACCACTAACGCGAGTGGAGTTTACAGCTTCACGAACGTTCTCCCCGGCACGTATCAGGTCAACGAAATCCAGCCAGCCACCTACCTCGACGGCATCGATACAGTCGGCAATCAGGGCGGGACCAATAGTGTCAATGATGAATTCAGCGCCATCGCGCTCACGGACAGCAACGCTACGGGTTACAACTTCGCCGAGCGCCCAGGCTCGGTCATCGGCAAAGTCTGGCGTGACGCCAATCGCAACGGGACGCTGGATGGCGGCGAGGTCGGCATCAGCGGGGTCACGATCTCGCTCACTGGCACGGATACCCTGGGTGCAGCGATTACCCACCCGACCACCACGACGGACAGCAGCGGCAATTACAGCTTCACGGATCTTCCATCTGGAACGTTCACCGTTACCGAGACCCGACCCGCTGGCTACGGTGCAGCATCCACCAATCCACTCACCGGTATCACGATCCCCGCCGCCGGGACCAGCACAGGCAACAACTTCGGCAATCCGACCGCGAAGCTCTCCGGTTCGGTGTTCTTCGATCGCAACGCGAATGGGGTATCCGATGGCACCGACTCGCCCATCTCCGGGGTCACCCTCGCACTGACCGGCACCAATGCCGCAGGCACGGCGGTCAACCTCACCACAACGACCGACGCCGCCGGGAATTTCAGCTTCGATGACTTTCTGTCCCCAAATGCCACCGGCTACACCCTGACTGAAACCCAGCCCACGGCTTATGCGAACGGTGCGGTCACGGCGGGCACGGCAGGAGGCACTGTCACCCAATCAGCCAACCGCATCAGCACGATTTCGTTTACGGGGGGCACGGTATCGACCGGCTATGTGTTCGCCGAGTTGGGCACGGTAATCAACGGCAGCGTCTACCGGGACACCAATCGAAACGGTGTCAAGGACACGGGCGACATTGGGCTGGGAAATGTCACGGTCACATTGAAAGACGCCGGCAACAACGTCGTAGCTGTGACCACCACCGCGGCCGACGGCACATACAGCTTCCCAGTGCAGCCCGGCGGTAGTTACACGGTCGTAGAGACGCAGCCCCCCGGCTACCAGAGCGGACCCGAGCATTCGAGTAACAGTGTGGCGATAGCGCTCGTTGCCGGCACGCCTGCAGCCGCCGACTTCGGAGAGAGCGCAGGCTCACTGGCTGGCGTCGTCTTCCTCGATTCCAACAACAACGGCATTCAGAACGCCGGCGAGATCGGCCTTCCTGGCGTAACAGTCACTCTGAGCGGCACCGACGTCAATGGTACTTCGGTAAACACGACAGCGACCACTACTGCATCCGGTGCGTACTCGTTCGGCAACCTGCTCGGGGGAACCTATACGATCACTGAAACGCAACCGCCGGCGTTCGGTGATGGTCAGGAAGTCCTCGGCGCGGGCAATGTCGGCGGCACTGTCGGCAATGATGTCTACAGCGCCATCTCGCTGCCGGCTGGCAGCCAGGCAACCGGCTACAACTTCGCCGAAACGGGCTCCGCCGTCACGGGGGTCGTGTTCGTGGACGAGAACCGGGATGGAACCCAGCAATCGGGCGATCAGGGCATCCCCGGCATCACGATCACACTGAAGGACTCCGGCAACAACACGGTAGCGACGACGACCACCGCGGCCGATGGAAGTTATCTATTCGGCGGCATTGCGGCCGGCAACTATTCGGTGGTTGAGACGCAGCCTGCAGGATACGGCTCCTCCGCGACTTCGCCCGACAGCGTCGCCATCGTGGTGCCCGTGGCCGGGGCCGCCACGGCGAAATTTGCCGACACAGTCTCGACATTGGCGGGTTCCGTTTATATCGATCTCAACAACAACGGCAGCCGGGACTCGGGAGAGCCGGGAATAGCCGGTATTTCCGTTCACCTCGCCGGCACGGACGCGGCCTCAAATGCCGTCAGCCGCAATGCAAGCACGGACGCAAACGGCAACTTCCTGTTCATTGACCTTCTGACGCCCAATGCTGCCGGCTACACCGTCAGCGAGCCGACACAGCCGGCCGGCTATGCGGACGGACCCGACGCTGCAGGCACCTCCGGCGGCACTGTCTCAAACGATCTCATCGCGGCCATCCACCTAACGGCCAACACCGATACGACGGGTTATCTCTTCGGAGAGCACGGAACCACGATCAGCGGAGCCGTCTATAAGGATGCAAATGCGAACGGGACGCGGGAAGGTACCGAGCCGGGCCTACCTAATGTCATCATAACGTTGAAGAACGGGCTGGGAGCGACGGTCTCCACGACGACGACCGCAGCGGATGGCTCCTACAGCTTCTTCGGACTCCCCTCGGGAAATTACACGGTTGTCGAGACGCAGCCACCTGGATACGGCAGCAGCACTCCTGACTCAGTCTCTGCAACGATTGCCGCGGGAGGCTCGACTACCGCTAATTTCGGCGATACCACCTCCAGTATCGCCGGCTCGGTCTGGTCAGACACCAACAGCAATGCGGTGCGGGATGCGGGCGAACCGGGCATTGCCGGTGTGACGGTCACTTTGATCGGCACAGATGCCGGCGGCTCGGCTGTCAACCGTACGACTACGACATCGGTGACAGGTGATTTCAGCTTCTCCGACGTTCTGAGTGGCACTTACACGATCACGGAGACGCAGCCAGTCGCCTATGCGCAGGGCGTTTCCATCGCGGGTACCGTCGGCGGCGTCCCAGTCAACAGCGATGTCATCGGCACGATCGGGTTACCCGCCGGAGCCAACGCCACCGGATATCTCTTCTCCGAGAAGGGACAATCCATTACCGGCCACGTATGGCTGGATACAAATCGCAACGGCTCACTGGAGAACAATGAGCCGGGAATCGCGGTCGTTACACTGACTCTACGCGACAGTACCCATGCCATCGTTGCCACCGCGCAGACCGCGGCCGACGGCAGCTACTTCTTCACAAACATCCCGGCGGGGCACTACGCCGTCGAGGAAGCTCAGCCGGCCGGCTATGGCAGCTCCACACCTGATGTCGTCACTATCGAGTTGGTCACCGGCGCGCCCGGCTCGATCCTCAATTTCGGTGATACCGCCGGTAGCGTCGCGGGTCTCGTCTACAATGATACGAATAACAACGCCCTGCACGACCCCGCAGAGCCGCCGATCCCGGGTGTAGCTGTACAGCTGACAGGAACGGATGCCCGCGGTAACGCGGTCACCCTGACAATAACGACCGGAAGCGATGGCACGTATCGTTTCGCAAATATCGTCGGGGGTACATATTCACTGGCGGAAACTCAGCCCTCCGGGTACGCGGACGGACTTGATACCGTGGGTACCGCCGGCGGTACCTTGGGCAATGACGTTGTCACTGCAATTCACCTCGGCCCGGCGACCGACGCAACCGGCTATCTGTTCGGTGAGCAGGGTGCAGCTGCGAGCATTACAGGTACTGTCTGGCGCGATGCCAACCACGACCGCGCCCGAGGCACCGATGAGACAGCGCTGTCCGGCTGGCTGGTTGAGCTCTACCAGTCCTTGGTATTGGTGCAAACCGCGGCCACTGACGCGAATGGCGCCTATCAGTTCAGTGCTGTGCCACCCGGAAGCGGATATGAGATCAAGTTCCGCGAGCCCTCCCACAGCATTCTCTACAGCGCGCCCGTCACGAATGAGCGTGGGCTGACGGGCACGCCAGGAGTCGTTGGTCCCAACAATCCTGGCGGCGCGGATCGGCGCGGCGGAACACTGGCCGGACTGTGGCTCACGCCCAGCGAACGTATTACCGAGCAGAGCCTGCCCGTGGATCCCACTGGCGTCATCTATGACTCTGTCGCCCGTCAAGTGATCGCGGGCGCCACTGTCACCGTGAGCGGTCCGGCGGGGTTCGATCCGGCGACGCATCTGTTAGGAGGCGCTGCGAGTGCACAGCAGGTCACCGGTCCGCTCGGCATCTACAACTTCTTCCTGCTGTCTAGTGCGCCGCCCGGCACCTACACCATACAGGTGACACCGCCGCCAGGACGGTTTACCCCCGGCGCATCGGTACTGATTCCCGCTTGTGCCGTCTCGCTCCACGTCGGGTCGCTGCCCGCACCGGCTGTGGTCCAGGCCATCACCGCCCCGCCACCTGCGAACGCCGCCAACGAGGAACTTGCGAATTGCCCGGTGACCTCGATGCAATTGGCTGCGGGCGAGGCCACAACCCAATACTTCCATAGCTTCGCGTTCACCCCAGGCTCATCGGCGAGCGTTGTCGGCAACAACATTCCGGTCGACCCGATTCTCGGCGGCGCCCTGGCAGTGACCAAGACCACCCCGATGGTCAACGTCTACGTCGGTGACCTGGTCCCTTACACGATCACGGTCACCAATACGCTGGATGCCCAGATCACGAACGTCGACCTTCGTGATCTGCTGCCACCGGGCTTTGCATATCGCTCGGGCTCCGCCTCACTGAATGGCCTGACAGCGGAGCCCCAGCGGCTCGGCCGCCAGCTCACGTGGCTCAACCAGAGCTTTGCACCACGTGAACGCAAGACTTTCAAGCTGATGCTCGTCGTCGGCGCCGGTGTCAGCGAAGGCGAGTACGTCAATCAGGCGTGGGCGCTCAACAACCTGGTGAACATGGCGATCTCGAACGTGGCTACCGCCGCCGTTCGAGTGGTACCGGACCCGGTCTTTGATTGCTCCGAAATCATCGGCAAGGTCTTCGATGATCGCAACGCCAACGGCTACCAGGACCAGGGTGAGCCCGGAATTGCGCGTGCGCGGATTGCGACTGTGACTGGAGTCGTCGTGACGACGGACTCCGAGGGCAGGTTCCACATTGCCTGTGCGGCAATACCTGATGAGTACCGCGGATCCAACTTCGTAATGAAGCTGGACGTGCGCAGCCTGCCATCGGGATATCGACTCACGACCGAGAACCCTCGCGATGTGCGCGTCACGCGGGGCAAGATGACCAAGCTCAACTTCGGCGCAACCATTCACCGCGTCATCCGCGTCGAGGTGAATGACTCTGCCTACGAACCCGGATCCATCGGGCTCAAGGCCGAATGGCGCGCGCGTATTGCGCAACTGCCTCAGTCCCTGGACGACAAACCTTCGGTCGTACGCGTGGCCTATGTGCTGCATGGCGAGGACCACAGGCTGGCGGTCCGCAGGCAGGCCGCGCTCATCAAGGAGATCAAGGCCCAGTGGGAGGGGATGCACCATAAATATCCTCTGCAGGTCGAAGCGGAAGATGAGGTGCAGCCATGAGACCGCGCCTCCACATCAGGCTCGCACGGGCGCTGGCCTGCGTCGTCGGCGGCGCGCTCCTCGCGAGCACTGCGCTGGCGGCCGGCAAAGACATTCGCGGTCAAACGGTGGATAACAGCAGCACCCTGACCACCCCCGCCGGAGACAACACCGAGCTCAACACTCCATTGGAAGGCCTGTCCGGACCTTCGAACATCTGGACGCGCGAGCTGGAAACCATGAAAGCCTCGGCGGCCACCCTGCCGAAGGCTCAGGCCCGCAGAACCGTGACTTTGTCGGATGCGGACCAGGGTGCGCTGTTCGACTCAGGAAAAGATGATCTGTTGCCGAATTCGCAAGCGAAGTTGGACACTATCGCCGCCAACCTGCGCGGCAAGCACGGACTTCGATTGCTCGTCATCGGACACGCCGACTCGCAGCGGCCGAGCGCGGCCGCGCGGCAACGATTCCGCGATAACCAGGGACTCTCTGAAGCTCGCGCTTTTCAGGTTGCTCAGTATCTGCGCGCCCGCCTGGATCTACCGCTCCAAGCGTTCACCGTACGGGGCGAAGGCGATCAGAAACCGGTAGCTGACAACGCTACTCCGGCGGGGATGGCCAAGAACAGGCGTGTCGAGCTACAGCTATGGTACGACGAGGAAGAGCTGACGGCGGCTCCGGCGCAGGAGCCCGTCTTTGCCGACCGCCCTCGCTGCGGCGACGATCAGGCATCTTCCTCCGCCCTGCCCCTGCGTATCACCATTGATGGTCAACCGCTGAGCGCGGCGGACAACATCACCGAAGCAGATCATCAGCGGTGCGTCGACGTAGTCGCCAATCGTCACGACGTTCAGATCGTATTCGATCCACTCAGGACCGAGCCGGCTCTGAACGTGAGCGCCTGGCCAAACGGCGTCGTCGCGGGCCAGCCAGTTGCGTTTACAACCTACAGCAACTACCGCCATTGGATACGCAAGGCGGAGCTGCGCTTCTTCGTCGGCGGTCAGGACACCCGGGAGCCGCCGATCAGGGTTCTTTCCATCGAAGCCGGTGGCTCTCTCGAATGGATACCCGCGGGGCTGCCCACGGACAGCTTCTACACGCTGCGCGTCTATGACGATCACGGACGTTTTGACGAAACGGCCCTCAAGCCCCTGAAGATCCTCGACCGCGCGCGCCCCATTGTGGATGCGACGTCTGCCAACCGTGAGAGACTCACCGGCTATGGGCAGAACAGCCTGAGAGTCCGCAACATCGCCGTGCTCGGCGGTACCGTCACTGTCAGCGGCAGGAATGTGTCTAAAGATGAGACGGTCACCGTGTTCGGTACCGCGGTGCCTGTTGACGAGCATGGCCGCTTCGTCACGGAGCAGCTGCTGCCGGCCGGCACTCACACCATCGAAATCGAGACCCGCACCGCAAGCGACCAGAAAGGGGCGCAGTACGAGAAGTATTCGCGCAACCTGACTATTCCGAGAAACAGTCTTTTCTACGTCGCCCTCGGTGAGCTCACCGTCTCCACCAACCACACCGAAGGCCCCGCCCTGCTCGTGACGCAGGATGAGGATCACTTTGGCAAGAGCACCGAGGTCAGTGGCCGGGGCGCGTTCTACCTGAAGGACAAGATCGACAATGACTATCTCGTTACGCTGAGCGCCGACACACGCGAGCGCCCAATCGAGCATCTGTTCAGCAATTTCACCTCCAAGGACCCCCGCTTCCTGCTGGAGCGGATCGACTCGGAGCGCGCCTATCCGGTCTATGGAGACGACAGCACCAGCGAATGGGACGCGCCCACGGATGGCCGCTTCTATGCGCGGCTGGAGCACCACGACTCGCGCCTCATCTGGGGTAATTTCCAGACCGCCTGGACCGGGTTGGAATTCAACCAGTTCAGCCGCGGCCTGTATGGGGCGGACCTGCTGTGGAAAACGGATGTGGCTACCAGCTTAGGCGAGCGCCGCTCGACAAACGACATCTTCGCCGCCGAGCCCGGCACGCTGAGCTCGCGCGAGGAATTCCGGGGTACGGGTGGCTCTCTTTACTACCTCCATCGCCAGGACATTACGCGGGGCTCGGAGCGGGTCTGGGTCGAGATACGCGACCAGACTTCCGGCATTACATTGCAGCGCACCCAGCTCGTACCCGACCTGGACTATGAAGTCAGCTATTTGCAGGGTCGCATCCTGTTGCGCGCGCCGCTGCCCTCCATTGCCGATGCCAGCACACTGGTACAACAGGGAAGCTCGAGCGGCAATCCGGTCTATCTCGTGAGCACCTACGAGTACTCGCCTGGACTGAACCAAGCCAACAGCAACGTGTATGGCATTCGCAGCAGCAGCTGGGTAAACGATCACGTGCGCCTGGGGTTCAGTGGTTACCGCCAGGGTGACTCGACCGACCGGCAGGCGCTGGGCGGACTGGACATGACTCTGCGCTACAAGCCCTCCACCTACCTGGATGTGGAAGCGGCCAGGTCGGACGGCGCCAACACTCAGCTCAGCTCCATCGATGGCGGTTTCGGATTCAATCAGAGCAGCACTCCCGATGGACGCGCCAACGCGAAACGCATCCAGGGCGTGTTTGACCTCTCGGACCTGGATGCGGCTCTACGCGGCCGTGGCAGCCTGTATTGGCAGGACCGTGACGCCGGATTCTCCGCGCCCGGTGCGTTGGCTGGCGGGGATGCGATCCAACAGAAAGGCGCCGCCATCAGCGTGCCTCTCAGCGCCCGTACGTCAGTGGACATGAAGGCAGATGCACGAGATCAGACTACGCAACGCATCGATGCACAGGAAGCTGCGATGCACTACCAGGTTGACGACCACTGGGGCGTAAGTGCCGGCGCCCGACACGACAAACGCGATAACGCGCTCCCGAACGCCAGCACGCTTCTGTCCCAGAATGGGGAGCGCACGGACGCGATCGCCAGATTGGATTACAAGCCAGATACCGGCAAGGGTAAACCGCTGCCACAACACCCCGGAGCGGCGGGCAGCACATCCGGAGCCTCTTTGCCGCCGGGGGCGGCTCTGACAAGTGGCGCCTCTCAGGCGGGAGGTCCAACGAGCGGCGTTCCCTCCAACGCTGCCAACTTCGACGTCACCCGCTCAGCGGTCCCTGCAGAACTTGCTGGGCAGACGAGCGCCCGTCCGGCTCCTTGGGACGCTTACACCTATGCGCAGGGCACCGTCGGCCGCACTGGGGAGCGTGATTTAAATAACCGTGTCGGCGTCGGCGCAGACAGGCAGATCTCAGATAGCTTCCGGATTGGAGGCGAACTCTCCGAGGGCACTGGCGGATTGGGCGGCAAGGTTAGTGGTGACTACCAGATCGATGATCGCTCCAGTATCTACCTGGCCCATACGACGGCCACCGAGCAGGAGGATTCCAACTATCGTGGTCGCTTCGGCAACACCTTGCTCGGGGGCCGTTCCAAGCTCAGCGACCAGGTCAGCGTCTACGATGAAGCGCGCCGCACCACGGGCGCCGGACCTCAGAGTCTGATTGATGCATTTGGAGTCGATCTCGCTCCGAACGACCGCTGGACCTATGGCGGCAAGCTGGAAGCGGGCACCGTCAGCGATCCTCTGGCCGGCGACCTGACACGCCGGGCGGCGGCCCTGTCGATGGCCTACAAGCTGCAACAAACCCGGCTCGCCTCGAGCCTCGAGTTCCGTCGCGAGAACGGCACTGCCGGCGGGCGCGATACCTGGCTGTCGCGCACGGCCACGGGCTGGCAGCTCACTCCGGACTGGCGGCTGCAGAGCAAGCTCAACTTCTCGTTCAGCAGCGCCAGCCAGGGAAACTTCTACGACGGCAACTTTGTGGATGCCACCCTGGGCACCGCCTATCGGCCCATCGATAATGATCGCTGCAACGTGCTGCTCCAGTATCGTTACTACTACAGCCTGCCCTCCCCTGGTCAGGTCAGCCTGAATGACACCTCGCTCAATTACGCACAGCGCAGCAATGTAGTGTCAGTCGACACTCTCTACGACGTGGTGCCCTGGCTATCGCTGGGCGGCAAGCTCGCAGAACGACTGGGAGAGCTGCGGGACACGCGCACTGGCGGCGATTGGTATTCGAGCCGCGTCGACCTGATCATCGTCAGGACCGATCTGCACCTCATCCGTGAATGGGACGCGATGCTCGAAGGCCGCAGGCTCACCGTGCATGAGGCGCATGACGCCCGCGCCGGCCTGCTCGCCGCCCTCTACCGTCATCTCACCAAACACGTCAAGCTGGGCGCTGGCTACAACTTCACCGACTTCTCGGATGATCTGACCGACCTGTCGTATCGCAGCCGCGGGCCATTCATCAATATCATGAGTACTTTCTAGCTGAAGAGTTGCCACAGGTCGTGAGGCAGCATGGCCAATCCGATGACTACCTGGCGCTCGGGGCTTCACTCGCGAACCACTGAGTCTCGAATAACTTTCTGCGCGGCCAGATCTCATCCAGCGTGTTCGCATCATAAAGTCTGCCATTTTCCATGACTTGCGAGATCGCCCGAGTGTTGCGAATATCCGTGCGCGGATCGGCATTCAAGATGATCAGGTCGGCGAATTTTCCAGCTTCGATGCTGCCAAACTCGGTGGCGCGACCGATTGCCTCAGCCGATCCCAGGGTACCCGCTCGAAGAGCCTCCATCGGTGTCATCCCGCCTTGAACGTGCGCCTCCATCTCCCAATGAAATCCTGGGCCGGGAATCTCGCCATGCGCCCCCATCGCAACCACGCCGCCGGCCCGCTGGATCCTTGCGATATCGCCGCCGATCTCGGGATATAGGAACGTCGAGGGTTCCGTCCAAGGGCGCGTGAGAGCTGTGCTAGCGGCGACGGGGTACGGCCGAAAGCGCATGAACTTCGGATCGGTCATCGGTCGATCGCGAATGACAAAGTCATCCTGCGCCGGACTGCCTCCGTTTTTGATCTGCAACGTGCCGTCGTAGCTGGTCCGGCTGCGAGCGATGAGCTGCACGACGTCGCCATAGATAGGCGTGGCGAGCGAATGCTCGTTTCCGGCATATCCGTCCAGGATCTGACTCAAATCCAACTTCAACGAGAGCGATCCTTCGGTGGTGGGCATCATCCCCATTTGCGCGGCCTCCTGGACCAACCACTGACGCTGGCGGCGATTCCCAATCAGATACTGCTTCACATTGCGAGTGCGGTAGTGATCGCGGTAGCGCGTGAGCAGCGCGCGAGCGTCACTCAGCGACGCCACTCGGTTGAAAGAGAACATCGCCATTCCGGTGCTGGGGATGCGCGACCCCGTGACCAGGCCCGCATCGACCAGATCCTGGTAGGCGAACATGTCGATACTCAGTGTGGACGGATCAAATGAGGTCGTGATCCCATTGGCCAGCCGTGCAGCTAAGCCCCAAGGCTGCAGGCTCAGCACATCGCGCCGGATGTCGGCGACATGGTCGTGCACGTCAATGAATCCAGGCAGAATGACTTTCCCGCTGACGTCACGAATTGACGCATCGGTCGGCACTGCGGCCGTTCCAGACGGCCCAATCGAAGCAATTCGACCGTCGCGAATCACTACCTCGCCGTTTTCGATCACTTCATCGCCGCGCATGGTAATGACGCGCGCACCGCGCAATACGACACTCCCATGCGGATTGTCGCGGGGCACTTCCACTACAGCTTGGAACGCCTCTGTGTCCTGTCCAACGGTCGGAGCGTCGGCTGACCAACTCGGTGAGTCCGGGCGGTTGAGCTTGATGTTGGCAAGCGAACGGCGGTAGAAGGTCGAGCCGACCGCCCAGCTAATTGTTTTGCCTGCGTCGGCCCATTCGAAGAAATCAGCTCCGACATCCGTGATTCTGCGATGCGCGACGCCCGGGTGTGATAGATCGACCGTCTCGCCTGGCGCCGGGGCAGCCAGGAGATGCAATTGTTGCGCGACGAGCGCCAATACCCAGTGTCCGTCCGGGCTGATCCGGCTGTCGTCAACGGCTGCGGTGCCATCCATGAAGTACCAGCCGGGTCCTCGAACCTCCACGGCTGACTTCATGGCTCCGCTGGATGGGTCTACGGCGGACAAACCGTTTGCGGTTCTCAGGTATACGGTTGCATTGTCTGGTCCAAAGTGCGGCTTGCCGCCGATCTCGCCGGACGTGATGAGGCGTGCGCTGCCTCCCCGGCTGGGAAATGCCACCAGCTCGGCTTGCCGTACCTGTCCGTATTCCATGGCGACGTTCAAACGTCCCGAGTTGCTGGAGCGCACAGCCAACACGTTGTTCCCATCGGGTGTAAAGACAGGACGAGTGTAGTAGGCCGATACGTCGCTTATTCGGCGCGCTGCGCCGCCCTTGGACGACACAATCCACACCTGGCCTGCGTTCCTGGCCGTCCAGGTTATGAACGAAATGCTGCGCCCATCAGGTGACCAGCTGGGATGAAACTCTGGATCCCCTTGATGCGTGAGCCTGTGCGGGACCGCTCGTCCGTGCAATGACATGACATAGATTCGGCCGAGTGCAGAGAATGCGAGTTGCTTGCCGTCCGGCGATTGTTCTGGGGTCTGGATCAGGCGAGCACGTACGGGACCCGTTTCCTGGGCCACGGCGACCCGCGTTTGGGGTCCCAACTGGGCATCCACTGAGGCTTTGAAAGGGATGGGCGCCGGGGGACCCTCCTCGACGGGCAGTTTCTCGAACTTGCCATTGCGACTGAGGATAACCGCTCGGCCGTCGCGAGTGAACGTGTAGCGCGGCTCGAGATCCTGCCAGCTCTGGGCCTGAATCTGGTCGTGTTGGATCGGAAATGCGAGCCAGCGATCGGTGCCCGCCGCGAGATTGCGCAGGCGCAGTCCGGTCTGCCCGCCGAAGCGGGTCGCGTAAGCCAGCCAGCGGCCGTCGGGCGAAAGGGCTGGACGAAAATACGGAATTGGAAACGATCGCCGGCCGGGTGCTCCCGGATCCGGCAATACAGTTTGCTCGACACCCGTTGCGATATTGCGGCGGACTATTGACCAGGAATCGACGCCCCCGCCGAGATCTGACGGCCCGATACGCCGCGCGAAATACAAGTCGCGGCCGTCCGGTGAGACTACCGCACCGAGACTGCTGATTCCGTTGGCTCGCGGCTCTCCAGCTGCCTTCACGGGCACCACGAGCGCTTCTGAACCTTCGAGCCCGTAGCGCCACAACTCGTAGTTGTCAATGCTCCAGGAATATCGGCTGACATACAGCGATTGACCGTCGGGACTCCAAGCTGGCGAGACAAGCACGGAATCGTCGTCGCCGAAACTGATCTGCCGCGCATCGGTCCCGTCTGGCCGTACCAGCCACAAGTTCTCAGCGCCGGAGCGATCGCTTATGAATGCGATCCACTGACCGTCGGGCGAATAGGTCGGCTGTGAGTCGAAGGGCAAGCCGTCTGTGATCGATCTGGCCTGCCCCCCCGTGACATCCATCGAGTAGAGATCGCCGAGCAGATCGAACACCAGCCGCTTTCCGTCGGGCGAGAGGTCGACGGACATCCACGTCCCCTCGTCGGTCTCGAACGCAATGTGCCGTGTGGCCTGCAGCGGCAGTATCTGACCGGGCGCCTGCCGAGGCCTCGACGCCGCAGAGCTGGATTCAGTCGAGGCATTTGCCTGGGCGAGAAAAGGCAGGAGATCATCAGGCTCCTGCGCCAACACGTCACCTGCGGCCGCGGTGCACAGCCCGATCACGAGCAGGCGGCAAAAAGCTCGCGCGCCCAGACTCATGGGCGGTGGGCTCCCCCCTCGAGTCCCGCTTTCGGCAGATACCGGTCACGCAACTCGGTCTGATGCGTAGACAATGACATCTCCTTGCCCGATATCAACACCGTCACCGGTAGTGTTGACGGCTCCAGCGGATCGCCGTCCCAGATCACCAGGTCGCCATCGCGGCCGTTCGCAATCGTACCGCAACGATCCGCTACGCCCCAGATTTGCGCAGGGACGGAGGTTATCGATCTGAGACCGTCAATGTAGGGAAGTCCGTTGGCGACTGCGAGACCTGCGCCCTCTCGCATGGACAGTCCAGCGTTGTAGCTCTGATGGATGCCGCCCGCAATAACTATGGTCGCGATAGTAACGCCGGCCTCGTGCAGCAACGCGGCATTGTCGAGCCGCGCTCCCAGTTCGTCGAAATTGCCTGGCAGGTTCGCCTGGGGATCGAGGATCACCGGGATTTTAGCCGCCGCGAGGGCATTTGCTGCCATCCACGCTTCGACGCCGCCGATGATAACGACTTTGAGTGCGTAATCTGACGCCAACTTGATTGCCTGCCGGATATCCGACTCACGGTTGACCGAAATCGCCAAGGGCTCTTTCCCCGCCAACACAGGTTCCAGCGCGAGGAATTCAGGGGTGCGGGTGGCGGGACTCGCCGCAGACGCGAGACCCGTCTTCGCAGAATCCAACGCGGTACGCAGGAGCTTCCACTGCGCCGCCCTCGAGCCGCCAGCATCGCTACTGCTTCGCCCGCCAATTACGGCGAAAACGCCAATGTGGGTACGCTCGATGAGATCGCTCGAATCAGCCAATCGCAGCAGCGCTCCAGTGCCTGAGAACGGCGCTACGCCGCCATTGACGGGATAGGTGATCGCGCGACTCACTCCGTCTGCGCGGGCCAACTGCACGAGTGTGGAATTCGGGTTAATGGCGTATTGCACGTCAAACGCGGCACCGAGGGATGATCCCGATTTGACACCCGAATCCACGGTGTCGGTTGAGCTTGATACCTCGAGCAGACCGAGGTGCGTTGCGGCGTGGATGAGTCCTGGAGTGACAGGTTGGCCTTTCGCATCAATCAGCCGCGCTGCTGACGGTACCGTCCCACCAGAGCTCACCGAGGTTATCTTCCCGTCAGTGATGACGATCGTCGCATTCTCCAGGGAATCCGCTGTAGTCATCGTCCACGCCTTGGCGTGAGTGATCGCGATCGTCTCGGCTATCGCAAGATGACCGGCTAGGGCGAGGTGCGATCCGGCAAGCAACTGGAACCAGCCTCTCATGTCCGCCGCCGGGACTCGGGTCGGCCCAACAGGAGGTCAGGCTCCTGGGAGCTGCGTGGATTTGCCCGGTCATAGGCCAGCGCGCCGTCAATGAACACCTGGTCTGCGTGGGTATAGATAGAGAAGGGATCTCCCGACCAGATGACAATATCAGCGTTCCGGCCGGGCCCGACTGTGCCAATACGATCGTCGAGCCCGAGTGCCTTCGCGGGAGTGCTGGTCACCCAACGGATGATGTGCTCAGGTGGCAGCTTCAGCCCCATACGCCGGCCAACGGCCGCCGCCTTGGCCGCTTCGATGGTCAGTCTCTGCCCTACTGTGGCCGAGTCCGAGTGCATCATCACACAGCCACCGGCGGCATCGACCATAGCCGCGTTTTCGCGAATCGCATCCTCGAGCTCCATCTTGAATCCCCACCAGTCCGACCAGACGGCGACGCAGGTACCCGCTTTCTTGAGCTGCGAAACGATCTTGTAGGCTTCCGTGGCGTGATGAAAGGCGCGGATCTGAAAACCAAACTCGGCGGCAACACCCAACATGGTGCTCATGTCGCCCGAGCGGTAGCAATGCATGTGAACCGCGATGTCACCGGTCAACACCGCGGCCAGGGTGTCGAGCTTCAGATCGCGGGCCGGCGGGGCCGCTCGGATACCGCTTTCGTAGTCACGCCAGCCCTGTAGATACTCCTGCGCTTTCAGGAACGCTTCGCGCACCAGGGCGACCTCACCCTGTCGGCTGCTCGGACCGCGACCCTTCTCCCCAAAATAACTCTTGGGATTCTCCCCGCAGGCCATCTTGAGCCCCTGCCCAGCGCCGGGGAATTTCATGGAGCGCACATCGGCCGCAGGAATGGGCTTGACGATGACTGACCGGCCGGAGAACAACGGAGTCGAGCCCGGAAGTATCTGCAGCGTGGTGACGCCGCTGCGCAGCGCCGCCGAAAACGCGGGGTCCTGCGTGTTGACCGCGTGCTCGATCCAAGTGTCGGCGGCGTTCGGGTCGCTCAATTCTGAGACGTCGGAGGAGTCCATGTCGCCCGAGGTAGATGGGATCGAGAAGACACCGTCGTGACTGTGCACGTCGATGATGCCCGGCGTCACCCAACGGCCATGAGCGTTGATGACCGTCGCTCCACCGGCGCTCAATCCATGACCGACAGCGACGATCTTGCCTCCCCGGATCAACACGTCTCCATTGTCGATGCGGTGCCCAGCACCATCCAGGATGGTCGCTCCCTCGATCAGCGTGTCAGTACGGGGGAGCGGCTGATATGTGCTGGGATACGGGTCGGCCGCAAACGGCAGCGGTATGCGCGCCTTGGCATCGGCTGCACCCGCTTCCAGGGTTGCAATGGACAAACAGGTCACTGCCGCGATGAGAACGAGTGGCCGCAAATACCCGGCTCTCTGCGCCCTCATCTGTTTCGCCGGCCTCAAGCGGCCCCTGCCGCGATGAATCGCTCCCGGCCTGCCACGATGGTACGCAGCACCCGGGTGTCCGTGATCCTCTGTGGATCGACCTTCAGCAGATCCTGGTCCAGAACCACCAGGTCGGCCAGGTATCCGGGCGCCAGCCGACCCAACCGGTTCTCCTGAAAACCCGCGTAGGCATTGTTAACAGTGTAGGCGATCAACGACTGCTCGACGGTGACGCGCTGTTCCGGCATCCACCCACCCGGATTGGCGCCATCGATCGTTTGTCGCAGCACTGCTGCGGCAATGCCGGTCAACGGCGCAAACGGCGCTACCGGCCAGTCGGAGCCGAAACACACGCGGGCATTCGCATCAAACAGCGACTTGAACGCATACGTTCCTTTGAGGCGCTCCGCGCCGACCCGTTGAATTGCCCATCGGCCATCATCAATCGCGTGATACGGTTGAACGGACGGAAGCACTTGCTGGCGCCCGAATCGCGCAATCGCCCCGGGGCTGAGGTGTTGAGCGTGCTCGATTCTGAAGCGGCGGTCGCGTGGGCCATTGGCTTTGACTACTTCCTCGAAAATGTCGAGAACATTGTCGTTGGCCTCATCGCCGATCGCATGTATCGAGACAGGCAGGTTGTTTCGATCGGCCTGGCCGATCCACTCCCGTAGATGCTCGAGCGTATTCACGCGGATTCCGCGCGTGCCGGGAGAGTCATCGTAGGGTTTGTAGAACAAGGCTGTCCGCGACCCCAGCGATCCGTCGGCCAAGGCCTTCAATCCGCCCCATCGAACCCAATCATCCCCGGTGCCTTCGCGCCGGGCGGCTGTAGCGACTCTCTCCCAGTCCGCCAGCGGTACATAGGAGATGAACCGCATGTCAGTTTCGCCCTTCGCGCGCAGCCGCAACAGGGCCTCATGAGTATCCCAATCCAGGCCCATCGAATGGGCTTGTGTGACACCGTTGCTCAACCCGTGTTGAATCCCCACCTGCAGCATCTTCTCGAGCGCCGCATGCGTTGGCGGAGGAATGACTTTCTGCACCAGGTCCTTGGCGGTATCGATGACGATGCCGGTGGGCTCGCCGTCAGAATCCCGCAGGATTCGTCCGCCCTTGGGTTCCGGGGTATTGCGATCGATCCCTGCCGAACGCAGTCCCACCGAATTGACCAGCCACATGTGCTGATCGAGCCGGGCCAGGGCGACGGGAGTCTGAGGCGTCACGGCATCGATCCACTTGCGCGTCGGCAGCTCTCCTCCCCACAGTTCCGCATCCCAACTTCCGCCCTGCAACCACTGCCCGGGCGGTTGTTGCTGGGCCGCTTCCGCGATCCGCCGCGTAAACTCCTCGCGTGTCCGGGCATGGCGCAGATCAGGAGGCACCAACGTCGCGGCCGCCAATAGAAAGTGGGTGTGCGCGTCAATGAAGCCGGGCACGACAAAGGCCTGCTTCAGATCAACGATCCGTGTCTTCTTCCCCGTCCTGGATCCGACGAGGCTGCGAACCGGGCCCTCGCCTACTGCAGCGATTCTTGCACCGGAAATTCCGATTGCGGTTGCGAGCGGCGCACCGGGTATCCCGGTCCAGATCCGGGCATTCACGTACGCCGTATCCAGCTCGGAAACGGCAAACAGCACTTTGGGCGCGAGCAGAAGCGAGCTGCCCGCAGCGAGGAACTGGCGACGATCGGTTTTCATTGCTTTCCCGGCGATTCGCCCGCGGGGTCCGGATTGAAGTCGGCCATCCAGCGAACGAGATCCGCGTTACCCAGCTTGGTCAGAATCTCTCCCCGTGACTGTGGCGTTTCATCCTGTCCCAACTTGAAGCGACTCCTGACGCGGCGCACGTGAGCGCGAAATGCAACGATTTTCTGGACCATCAGATGATACCGCTCGCCCATCTCGGCAATGGTCCAAGGCACTGGCCGGTTGCGCTCCATCCAATAGACCAATTTCTCGAGAGCCCGGCCATTCTCCTGGGGCAGCAGCTCGATCTCCACATCGAATTGGGCCGAGGCGTAGTTCCAAGTAGGTGCCCAACCCGGCTTGGACACCAGTTCCGGGGAGATGTAGCCCTGCGGTCCCATGAAAAGAATGGTCGCCCGCGGGGCCGAGCGCAGCAGGGCCACGTGCGGATTTGAAAGGGCGAAGTGTCCCAGGAGCGAGGCAATTTTTCCATCGGGCTGCGGCTCGGCGAGCATCGGCAAGGGCGTGGCTCCATAGCCCGAATCGTCCACCGAGACGATCCAGGCTAAGGGATACTCCTCGATCAACTGCAGCAAATCCGCTTGCGTACGGGGCTCGAAGCTCATGCGGTGCGACCAAGCTACAGATCGGCGGACACGGACACGATGAATGTCCGCGGCGCACCCAACACGAGATAGTTTGCCCCCGGCGCACCGCCGACCGAGGCCCAATAGGCCTTGTCGGTGACATTGTCGATGTTCGCCCGCACAGTCAGCAAACGGTCCCAGACGCTCATCGCGTACCGCGCGCCGAGGTCGAGCCGCGTCCACGCAGGGATGCTCTGCGTATTGCCCGCGTCGGTCGGCTGAGAGCCCGTGTAAACCACGCGACCGTCGAAAGTCAGACCGTGCAGTTGCGCAACGTCCCATTCCAGGCCCAGGTTGGCCTGCGTGTCGGGTACCCCGATGACCTTTTTACCGTCAAGCAGACCGCTCTGAGTCCTGGTCGTCTTGGCGTCGAGCTCGGTGACACCACCCAAAACGCGCACACCGGGGGCAAGCTCGCCGTACCAGCTCAACTCCGCCCCCTGATTGCGCTGCTGCCCGTCCACCCCATACACATTGCCTGCCAGGATGGCCTGCGGCTCGGTGATACGGAAAATGGCCAGTGTGCCACCGACGCGACCTCTGTCGTATTTGACGCCCACCTCTTCCTGCTTGGACTTGAAGGGACTGAAGACTTCGCCGGCATTCGCAACCGGGGTCGCACCGACGACGTTGGGTGCCACGGCTCCCTGAATCAGCCCTTCGATGTAGTTTGCATACACTGATATCTGCTTCGTGGGTTTGACAACCAGGCCGGCGACCGGCGTGACGGCGCTCTTGTCGTAACCGGAGTTCTGAATGCCTGTGTTGTAGTCGTAGCTGTACTGCTGCATCTTCTGTTCACGCGCGCCCAGCGTCAGCAGCACCCTGTCGTGGGCAAAGGACAACATGTCGGCGATCGCGGCACTCGCCGTCTTCACACGGTTGGTGGTCAGGGGTGAGAGCAAAACGCCGCCAACGAAGAAATCCGCGGTCGGCGGCGGCACGTCGATGGGGTTGTAGAGGCTGCTCACGAATCCTGGAAAGAAGCTCGAAAATGCATAGGCATTCTTCGAGTTGAGCTGAAAGATGGAGCCGGACAGGCTGACCCGGTGGCCGACCCCGCCCGTGTGAAACGCGCCGCGAACACCGATCTCGCTGGTGGTGATCAAGTCCTTGCGGTAGTTGTCGAAGCGATACGAGCTCGTATTGCCCAACGCATCGGCTGTCGGGTTGGACAAAATGTTGTGCTCGGTCCCCTTTCGTACGCCGGTCGCGGCCCACACCTTGGCGTCTTCGTTGAAATCGTATTCGCCGCGGGCCACGCCGAAGAAATCGTGCTCCTCGGTAAAGCTCCAGGGCTGCGCGAAATTCTTCGAGGGATCCGGCGGCTGCGGGATCGCACCCGAGGGCGTTACGCTCGGCCGCGGTGAATCGATGTGATGATCCTGCCAACCCAGATCGACGGACACGCGGGCGTGCTCCCCGCGAAAGTCGGCGCCGAGCGAGGCCATGCTGAGCTTGCGATTTTCGTGGTCAACGGAATCGTCGCCGTCGCGACGCACTCCATTGACGCGCACTCCGAACTCGTGATCCGCGCCGAAGCGGCGGGAGAAGTCGGCCGCGCCGTAACCCTGCGATTGATTCTCGAAGCCCACCGTCAACCGGTTGATATCCTGGTCGGGTGCGCGCTTGGGGACCAGGTTGAAGGAACCGCCGATGCCACTGCCCCCGGGGGCCGCGCCGTTCAGAAACGTATTGGCGCCGCGAAACACTTCGACACGTTCGAGAAACTCCGCGGCCACATATTGGCGCGGCAACAGGCCGTACAGGCCGTTGTAGCTCATGTCATCGGAGTAGACCGGAAATCCCCGGACGACGTACAACTCCTGAAAGTTTCCGAAGCCGCGCGCGACTCGTACGCCCGGGTCTGATTGAACGACGTCGGCGAGACTGCTGGCCTGGCTGTCGCGGATGAACTCCGCAGTGAAATTGGTGGCGTTGAACGGCGTATCCATCAAATCCAGGTTGCCGAACATGCCGATGCGCCCGCCCCTGGCGATCTGTCCTCCCGCGTAATCGGCTGGCAGCTCCACCTGCGATCCATTCGCAGTGACCACGATCGTCTCGACTGAACTACCGCCTGGCTCCGCCGCTGAATGTTGTGTCGGCGGCGACTTGGATGACTCGGACTGCGCGAATGCACCCTGTCCTACCAGGGTCGCGACGAGACTTCCGCTGATGAGCCAGGTAGACCGGGCCCGCAGCCAGGCGGGCGGATGAGTGGATGAGACCGTCATGTTCGGCTCCTCTTTATTCGATGCCAAAGACCCCCGGACCGCGCTCATGGTGAGCCGGGCCCGTTTCGTTCTGAGGCCACTCTTCCGCAGACTTGGCTGCCTGGAAACATCCAATTTCCGCACCCGGAGGGGTCCAAGCAGGACCCTGGGCTTGCGGGTCGGCAGCGCGTCAGGCGGCCGAGGCCGTGCGCAGCCGCCGGATTCCTTCCCGCGCTTCCTGTTCTGTAAGACTCGCAAATCCGAGCCGCAATCCGCGCTGTGCATCCTTTCGAGCCAGGAAGGATTTCGAGGGCGCGACCCACACCCCAAGCCCAGCCGCGCGCGCTTCGATTCGCTCGAGTGCCCGTACGTTGCTGAATCGCACCCAGAAGGCCAACCCGCCATCCGGTATGTCGAAGTCGGCCAAGCCGGCCAACTCGCGCAGCGTTACCGCAAATGCCGTTCTGCGCGCGGAGTAGATTTGTGTGACCTTGCGGACGTGGCGGCGAACTTCCCCGGAGTCGATCAGGTCCGCTGCCGCATCCTCAGTCAACGTGTTACCCATGCTGTCGAGCAGCATCACCTGCTGCGCCAAGGCATTGACCACCTTGGGAGGGGCGACGATGTACCCGATACGCAGCGCCGGCAGCAGCAGCTTTGACAGCGACCCAACATAGATGACCCGCTCAGGTGCGTAGCTGGCCATCGGCAGCAGCGGCTGCGAGTCAAAATGGAATTCGTGGTCATAGTCGTCCTCGATCACGGCGAACCCGAACTGGCGCGCCAGATTGAGCAGACGCAGCCGGCGGTCCGGTTGCAGAGCGACGGTCGTGGGAAATTGATGGTGCGGAGTCAGAAAGATCGCGCGCACCTTGTGCGCCCGGCACATCCGCTCGACCTCTTCCACGTTGACACCCTGCTTGTCCAGGTTAACGGCGACGATCTTCGCGCCACATTCCTCGAGCACGCGGACCGCAGCCTGGTAGGTAAGCGCCTCAACCAATACGACGTCCCGTGGACGAATCAGCACGCGGGCAGCCAGGCACACCCCCATCTGACTTCCGCGCGTAATGCACACGTTGTCCGCTGTTGCCATGACACCTCGCTGTGTCCTGAGCATCGTCGCAATGGCTTCTCGAAGCATCGACGAGCCGCGTGGGTCTCCGTACAGCAGACGGTTTTCGCGTGCGGCGCGGTGAACGGCGGTCCGATAGGCACGCGCAAGCAACTCCGAGGGAAAGAGGCGACCGTCCGGCGAGCCTTCATCCAACTTCAACGTCCAGTCGCGAGGCGGCAACGGCGCCGCGTCCCTGAAAGAGTACTCGGCACTCATTGGGCTCGGTGCATCTTGCATGGACCGATTCTGAGCCCGGCGCTCGCCCATTTCGGGCAGCGACTTGGCAACCATTGTTCCGCGAGTACCCGCCGAGGTGAGCCAGCCTTGCGCGATCAGGTCCTCGAACGCCAGAACGATGGTCTTGCGATTGACGCCGAGGGCGGTAGCCAATTCGCGGCTGCTCGGCAGGAACTCCCCCGGCAGCAGCCGTCCGCGCTGAATCTCATGGATCAGGGCATGAATGATCTGCATGTACAGGGGGGCTTCCCGGTGCGCACCGATTCGCTCCGCCAGCAGCATTTTCCACGGTCGCAGCATTTCGCGCCTCCAGGGCAGCAATATAACCGCTCGCTCCCGGGGTTGGACCCCTCTGTTTGAAGAAACTGGGGGTGGCAGGGGAACCAGCTACCCGGAAGATGGCAAGATGTCCGCTGGTGCGACGAACCAACGACCTACCCCTCAACCGCTGTCTGGAGCTCCCGATGAAGCGAATCGTTCTTGCCGCAGTTCTGTTCGGACTGAGCCAAACAGGTGGTTTCGCCGCGGAGCCCGCCGCCCTGCCGGAGAGCTCCGTTGAGATCTTCCGGATAGCCCCAGGGCAACATGAGAGCTTCCTGAAGATGCTGGCGGAAACAGACGCCGTGATGACCGAGGTGGGTCTGCCGCCATCGCAGCTCTACATCCACGAGGACGGCGCGAGTTGGGACTTCATCCTGGTGAAGCCACACGGGCTGGATGAAAAGAAATGGAAGCTCGCCGCGGAGAAGCTACGCCAAAGCGGGCATCCGACCGGGCCGGACTATTTCTTTACAATCCGCAAGATGATCGCCGAGCATACTGACACCACGGCCATCGGCCCGACGACGGCGGCGGCCTATCTGGCGACCCGAACGCCAACCTCTCATTGAGAGTTGCGGCGGGGTTTGGGGTTCGGATCCGCACTTCGATGCGCCCCCACGGCAGGCGATCGATTCCTCGATGAAACGTGCGCTGCGGCGGGTCCACAAGTACCTGAGCCTCACGATGGCAGCGATGTGGTTGCTTCAGGCAGCTACCGGTGTGTTGCTGGTGTTTCATTGGGAGCTAGATGACTGGACCGTTTCCGGCCCCCGCAAATCACTGAATCCGGAAAAGCTCGGCGCATCGCTCGAGCTGCTGCAGAACGCGCGCTCCGGACAGCGAGTGACTGCGCTCTACACGAGCGGAGGCCTGCCTGGGCGATTTGATGTCGTCATTACCAATCCAACCGGCGGCCGCGACGTACTGAGGGTAGATGGCGAGGGGGCGGTACTTCGCGAGCGGCCGTGGGACCACGACTATGCACACATAGGAGCGTTCCAGATCGCGACTTACCTGCACCAGACATTATTCCTCCACACTGCAGGTAATTGGATAGTCGGACTCAGCGGCATCCTGCTCTTCAGCAACATCTGCCTCGGAATGTATCAGGCGTGGCCGCGCGCGGGTCAGTGGCTACGCACTCTCTCGCCCTTCACTGTAGGACACCCGGCCGCCCAGCTCTACCATTGGCACCGTGCGCTCGGTTTGGCGCTGGCGCTGCCCGCGCTCGTGCTGGTGTCCGCCGGGATCGTGCGGGCTTTCGACGATCCCCTGGCCGCACATTTCGAGGCAGCGCGACCACCTCCGACGGGGACCTCGGCGCAGGCCCACTCGCGGCTCCAACCGCCTACTCTCGCGAATGTGATTTCCACCGCACTCGCTTTATATCCGGGTTCGAGCCTGGCAGGAGTCGAGCTCCCGGATTCGGACGCACCTTGGTTCGCGGTACGAATAACTCAATCGCATGATGTGCGCCGTTTCTTTGGCACGACCATCGTGTACATCGCTATTCAAGATGGCGGTGTGCTCGAGAACTACGATGCGAGATTGATGCCGCCGAGCGTTCAAATATGGGACACCGTTTACGCGTTGCACACGGGAGAGATTGCCCGAATTCCCGGCCGGTGCCTGGTTGTGCTGGTCGGCGTCGCGTTGCTCGTTCTGATTGCGCTCGGTCTGACCTTGTACTTCCTGCGACGTGGACGTGCCCGGGCACCGCTGCCGCACCCCTGATCAGACACCTATTTCTCGACCGCCGAACTACGGAGCGATAACCGCCCGTTTCCTTGCGTCCTTAAGCTTAAACTGCGCACAGGCTCGGTTAGGGTACGAGCGGATGACGCGCCACAGTCTGCAGTTTGCCGGGCGCTTTTCGTGAAACCGTTCACAGCGGCCTCACGGTCATGGTTCGCATCATCGGCTGAGGAAATGGGCTCAAAATTGAGCAAGGGCATCCATTCGATCGCCGCCCCGTCCACCTTCGAGGTTTACACCGTGAAACCCACACTCGCTGAGAACAGTCATTCATCGGCTGAGACGGCTCAAGACAGAACAACCGCTTCGCCAACTCACGTAACAGTCTATACGTTCGTGGTTTGGGACCACGATCAGGGAGCCACAGCCATTTATCCCCGAATGGCAACGCGCGAATCCATTGCGAAGATGCGGGGTAAGGTCAACGAGGAGACGGCCTGGGTGGTTGATGCGTCGGCAATCGATATTGAAGGCTTCTATTCCGGCGGTCGTCCGAACGACCGCTAGTCCCGCGTATATCGCCAGGCACAACTCCGTAGGCGCGTTGCGGATTCGCCCGCGCGCCACTATCCCTTTGGTCCACGAGGTGGGCGCACGCGCCGTACCACGCGAATAGTCGTAGTGACGCGCCCAGTGTGCGCCTCTTGGGAAACAAACTGGTTGGCGGGCGCCCGATCTTTCTGTGACTTGGTCGGCGACCGCTCGGGGATAGAGGACTGTTCCGGTCGTATCATTTCGAGTGCTCCCATCTTTTGCGCAATGGGTTCAGAGGTCCCGCATTCGCGCTATTGTCACACTGTGAAACGTACCGGTGGACAGGGCAAGCGTGGGCGACATCATGACCGGATACGCACCGCGCGCGTTCCGTGGTCCATAACATCGCATGTGCCACCATTGTGATTGCCGTAGGTCAGCTCCGCGGCGAGGCCGCTCCCGACGAACCCCACAACCGAGACCGCAAGTAGAAGCCAATTCGTTGGTATCCTCAGCGGTCATGCCTGGTCGCCCGAACCTGGCCGCTTGCATGTCGTTGCAGGACAGTGTCAAACCGTTTCCCTTGGAACACGATGTTGCGCAGAAGCAGCGTGTTCCACGCTGCCGGCATGACTGGCGGATATTGAGTGGTCAGCCCCTGCTCCGTGATCCGCAATCCCGAGAACCCGTAGAGGAAATTCTGCAGAAAGCCCGCAGAGGTCGCCAGAATGTAGGTTGTATTGTTCAGGATGGTCTCGCTGCGCACGTTGAAGGGCGGCTTGAGAAACCCTGTTTGCTGTCGTTGCAGCCACTTGTTTGCCGCATCCTGATCGCCCAGCTGCGCCGCTTGAACCGAGATCATGGCCAGCAGCATGGCATTGCTGTCCGGAGACAACTCTTTCAGTGAGCGCAGCGCAAAATTGAAGTCGTTGCGCCGTACGTCCGGGGTCATCGGCAAATCGAGCTGCGGATACGCCAGGAAGGCGAGCGCGCTGCCCATCCAGGTCTGCTTGTCATGAGGCACGGACGGATCGAAATCCAGGTGCCGCTGCTCAGCGTCCGAGAACGGGATGTAGATCTTTTTCGCGATCCTGGCCCAGGCGGGATCTGGTGTCGCGCCCACGGCCCTTGCAGCCAGGGTGGCAATCTGCAGGTTTCTCCGGGCAATTGAATTCGTGAAGGAGTCATTGTTGACATCGTTATAGGCCTCGTCCGGCGAGGTCACGTGCAGGATCTCGAACCGATCGGCAGTCTTCTGGTAGACGACCCGGCTCACCCAGAAATCGGCCGTTGCGCGAATGACGGGGTAGCCGTATTTGCGCAACCACTTCCGATCCAGGGTGGCGAGGTAGTATTGCCACTGAGCAATGGCTACATCGCCATTGACATGGATCTCACGCTGCGCATTCTCATGTGCAAAAAAAGGGGTTTGATCAGTCCCATCGAACGGATCCGACTCCCAGGGATACATGGCTCCCTTGTATCCCTGTTGACGGGCTCTCTCCTGCGCGGCCGGCAAAGTCAGGTACCGGAAGGTGACCTGCGACTTGGCCCGCTCCGGATGTGTCAGGAGCAAGACTGGAAAATCCCAGGCATCGTTGTCCCAGAAAACGTGGTGAAAGTAGTTGGGACTGAATCCGCACGCGGTCATGGGTGATCCGCCATCGTCTGCCGAGTTCTCCAGCAGATAGAACAAGTCCGAATGCACCGCGCGCTGCAGCTCGCTGTCCTCGACGACGATGTCCGACTTCCACAGGTCGAGCCATCTCGCCTGGTGTTCCTCGAGGCGTGCCGTCAGACCCTGGCTGCGGGACTGTCTGGCGAGATCGATATTCTGCTCGACCGAGCCGCCCCACTTGTCACGGGCAACAGCCACGAACTTGGTGAAGGAATAGGTTTTGCCCTCCTGTACGGTGCCAGAGACATTCAACACGACCAATTCGCGTGAGCTCTCGACAGTGACGTGCGGATTTTCCAGATTCGCTGGCACGGCGATGGCCGCAGCCTGGGAGAATTCAGCGCCATTCACCGCGCGCCCCCGGATCCACAGGGTTCGTTCGGTATCCGACGCCCCAGTTCCTAGAATCTGTACCGCGCCGGGATACCAGATTGGCGCACGATTGGCGGCTGTCGCAGATGAAGGCTTCAACATCTGGCTCAGCAGCGCAGTGTCACCCGGCGGTGGCAGGTGGTAAGTGCTCGCGATCGCCTGCTTGATCTCGGGCAAGGTCAGTTTGGCCATCGAAAGGCGATTCGGGAACAGCGGCCACGGACGCAGGGTAAAGCGAAGCCGCACTTCCCCGCTGAAGCTGGGAGTAACCTCCAGGTTCGTTACTCCCTCGTGAGTGTGCTCCTCGCTCACGAATGTCCTGATCGAGATCTGCGTAGATCTGTTGCCATTCAGCCAGGTGTAGTGGGTGGACAGCGTGCCCACGCGCATGTCCAGGGTTTGTCGGTATTGCTGGAACAGCTCGGGCGTGACGGCACTCTGATTCAGCCAGGACTTGCCATCTGAATAGTCTATTTCGGTCCAACTCGCAATGGCGGCAGGGCGCGAGACGTCATCTGCCGTATAGTCCATGAGCCCCGCCATGTACGCCGGTGTCGGGTCAGTACCTCGAAGCGACGTCTGCGTTGAGAAATGACCGTTGGCAAGATAGGTCGGGAAATAAAGCTTGAAGTCCTTGTGCGTGGCAGTCAGCTGAAAGCTGTCGTTGGTGCCATTGCCAGCCCAGGACGCCCTCGGCAACAGCAGGCAGAAAACCAGGATGCAGATGAAGACGATCAACATCACAACGCTTTCGCGAAGTGGAAATGCGCGTGCGGCCGCCCGATCCGATGCATCCGCCGGGGCTTGAGTTTGTCGCGACCCCGACAAGAGCAGGCCCAGCACCACGCCCACGCTGATCGTGACAACGGCCCCGATTGCGTTCCACCAGAACCAGAACACGTTGGGAAAGAATAACCAGAGGACCAGATTGACGCACACACCCGCGGCCACTGCCACATTGGCTGCCAGTGGCGTCACCCTCGGTAATGTCGTGAGCAGAAAGATGCCGAGGATCGGTCCATAGCTCACGGAGCCGATCTTGTTGATAGCCTCAATGGCCGTGGCAGCGAGCTTGCCGGCGAAGAATCCAAGAACCATTGTCGCAGCTCCCCATGCAAGCAGCACGTACTTGCTGATACTGACGTACCGTTCCGCGGGAATGGCCACCAGGGGACTGACAAAATCCTCCATCGTCACCGCGGTTAGCGAATTCAACGTCGAGCTGTACGCGGACATCCAGGCCGCAATCAGCGCCACGACAATGATCCCGACGATGCCGTGCGGGAGGTAGTTGGCAATGAACACAGGGATCATCAGGTCCGGCTTGTCGAGCGGAATCGCCGCGCGAAATTCAGGCGTTGCCAGAGCAAATGCACCCAGGATCAGGCCACCGAAACAGTACGCCAGCGTGATCGGAAATCGCAGCAGTCCGTTGAACAGCAGCAGCTGCCTGACCGTACGCTCATCGCGCGCCGCCAGAAGGCGTTGCGCCTGCGTCTGATCGGTTCCGTAGTAAGCAGTGTAGAGAAAGAAGCCGCCGAACAACATGGGCCAGAATCCGTACTCGCGGCCATCGAAGCCAAAGTTATGGAAGTCGAGAACCTGCAGGCGGCGATGATCCAGATGCTGGACGAACGAGCTCCACCCACCCATGTAGTGCAACGCTGTGAACATGATCATGAAGATGCCGAGCACCTTGATGATCATCTGCGCCACCTCGCTGTAGACAATGGCCTTCAGGCCGCCCTTGAGGGAATACACAATCGTGACACCGCCCAGGGCGATGATCGTCTCCCAGAACGGCAGCATCAGGATGGAAGCGAGCACGAGGGCAATGACGTAGATCTGCACACCGGTACCGAACGCCCGGCTGAAAATGAAGAGCGCGCTCAGCAGCAGCCGCGAGCCTCTGCCGAAGCGGCGCTCCAGGAATGAGTAGACGCTCACGACGCCAGACCGGCGCAGCATGGGTCCGATGAGCGCCATCAGGGGAATCATGGCCAGCGGCACGCCGATCTCGTATGTCAGCCATTGCATGCCGCCGCCATTGCGCAAGCCGACGAAGGCAGGGGCCGAGACGAAACTGACTGCGGACAGTTGCGTCGCCATGGTGGACATACCCAACGGGAACCAGCCGAGCGCCCGGCTGCCGAGGAAGTAGTCAGTGCCGGCCGCGTTGCGCTTGAAGCGCAGACCGAGCCAGATCATGGCGCCGAAATACAGCGCCACGATCCCGTAGTCGAGGGCGTTCAACTGCTAGAATTCATAGGACAATCGAGCCATGATACGCCGCGGAAGCACCTGCCGGCCGATGAAGTAGGCCTGGCCCGCGTTCTGCAGCGTGCCCTGGCGGGGCGAACCCTCCGAAACGGCCGTGCTGTCGAACAGATTGTAGACGCTGATTCCGATCCGCGCCCGGTCGCCACCGGCAAACGTACGTGTATAACCGGCATCCAGCCTCACTACGTGGTAGCTCGGCAGCTCGATGTTGTTCAGGTCCGAGGCGAAGGTGCGGCCGGTGAAGGAATCAAACAGCGCTGCGTCGAACCTGCTGTCCTTGTAGTACAGGCCGAGGTTTCCGAGGATATTCGGCTGACGTTGCATGAAGTTCCCAACGCAGTTTGTACAGGCAGCGACCGGTGTGTACTTCGTGTAGATGTCGTGTTCGTAGGTGGCATTACCCTCGAACGAGAGGCCACCGAACAGCCGCACATCGAGCGTGGCTTCCGTTCCATACGAGCGTGTGGAAATCAGGTTGACGACCTCGACGGGTGCGCTGCCCGGAGTCGGGCCATTGATGAAGTTGATATTGCGGCGATTCGCCAGGGTCGAGTAGAAGCCGGCAACGGTGCCTGAAATGAAGCTGCTCGCGTACTTGTACCCGGCTTCCGCCTGCTTGATGATCTCTGCCTGGAAGGACTGAGTTTCATTGCTCGAGTTGATCTGCACGGTGTTCAGCTGCGGCATGAAGAAGCCACGCGAGCCGTTCACAAACAGGCTGCTGTGATTGTCGATCTTGTAGAGCACACCGCCGGCGACCGCGTAGGCGTTCGGTTGCACCTTGCCCGCCAGGTATTTCCCGTTTCCCCACGCGACATTTGCAAGCAACGGAGAAATGCCGGGAGTGGTGTCGGTGGTGAAATTCGCCGATTGCTCCTTCCTGACATCGCCCGTCATGGACTCGAAGCGCCCCCCGAAGTCCAGCACCCAGTTGCCGACCTCGATCTGGTCTGCAAGGTAGCCCGCGCTGCGCCGGGCTTCATAGTAGTTATTGGTATACCCGAGACCTGCGTCCACGATACCGTTGCGCGCTACGATCGTGGTCGCGTTCGTAGCCGTATTCGTCACCGTTACGTTGACCAGCTGCGGCTTGTCATTGAAATCACCGATGTACGAATACGTGATGTCGAAGTCCCTGGCCTTGGTATGGCTGAAGAAGCCGCCCAGGGTGAAGTGGTGAGTCCAATCGCTCAGGACGAGCTCCTTCGTGATATTGAGCTCGCCGGTCTGGGACGTCAGAGGCCGCTCGCGATCCGTGACACGGTCTCCCCACAGCAGGTAGTTGGCAGGCACCGGTTTCCCACTGGCAGCGAAGGTGAACGCGCTGGTGTAAATCGTCGGGTCGTATTTGTATGACTGCAGGAATGCGTTCTGCGTAGTCGGCAGGTTCGTGATGTTGTCACCGCCTGAGAACAGCGCAAATGTGTGGTGATAGTCCGCGATGTTGGCACGCCCGTTGAAACCCCAGCCGTCGCCGAGATCCTGCTTGAAATCCGCGCCGAAAGAGTAGCCGCGGGTCGCGGCCCCCTCATCCACCTTCGAGTTGAACAGTCCGTTCGGAGTCGCGAACGTCGAGTTGTCCAGGGCGGAGGTTTCCGTCGTGGAGACCACGTGCCCGTTGTTTCCACGCGCCAGATGATAGCCCTGGCTGGTCAGCGGAATATCGCCGTAGAACTGGTCCTTGTCATCGATTCCCTGGAAGTAGAGCTTGACCTCGCCGGTCTCGAAAACCTTCTTGATGTTACCGCGCACCTGGTAACCCTGGGTCGGGAAGCCGGAATCCAGCGGACCGTTGTCGTAACGATAAAACCCCGACAACGCGTAATACAGGCTGTTCGTGATCGGACCACTGGTGGCGAAGTCGGTGCGTATGCGGTTGTGGTCGGAAAGTTCGAGCTGGGCGATGCCCCTCGGTGTGTCAGTTCCGGTCCGGTCGATGAAATTGATCACGCCGCCGATGCCACCCACGCCGAACAGATTCGACACACCGCCGCGGACGAACTCGAGGTGATCGATTCCGAGGTCGGTCCGGTAATACACGTCGGGCGCCGAGGAATTCAGGCCCATGCTGCCGACGACCGGCATTCCGTTGTACTCGAGCGGTGTGAACTGGTACTGGCCACCGCTGGGCAGTCCCGCCACGAAGATATTGGAGGCTACCTCACCGCCGCCGCCTTCGGCCTTCAGGGCCGGCACCGTGGTCAGAATGTCGGCGGTGCTGTTGGCCGCGAGAGTTTGAAGTTTATCCGCGGAGATGCTGGTTGCGACCATCGGAGTTTTCAACTCCGTACGTGCCTTGCTGGTGCCCGTCACGATGACCATCTCCAGCTGGCTTTCGCTGCCGCCGGATGGCTCGGTGGCATCAGCGGTGGCTGCAGTCTGGGCTCGAATGGGACCTGCAATGAGGCAGCTTGCGGCCACGACAGCCATGGAGACGCCGCTCGAATAGACCTTTGAGTGTTCCACGTCTTTTCCCCCTTACGGTGCGCAGCGCGGATTTGGAGGGCCCTTTAGCGCCTGTGCGATGCTCACTTGGCGAAATACTAGGGCTACAAAAACGTTTTTGTCAATTGAGCGCGGGGGATCACCCCCGCAGCCTGCGGCCAGTTGCGCAGGCGGCCCGAGGGTCAGGTCGGCAAATTACTGCCGCGGGCAGTCGGATTTGCGGGGCACCAGCACGACCGGCTCGAGATAGTGGATGTCCGCCGGTTTGGCCTCGCCGCGCAGCAGGCGAAGCAGGCTCTGGCCGATGTGGCGGCCATTGTCGAATACCGCGTGATCGATGGTTGTCAGTGGAGGGTTGGTGAACGCGGAGGCGCTCGAGTTTCCATAACCGGTAATCGATATCTGCCCGCCAACTTCAATGTTGCGCTCGCGGCAGGCCGCGATGGCACCAATGGCCATGGCGTCCGTGGCGCAGACAATGGCCGTTGGCGGCTGGGCCGAGACGAGCAGAGACCGGCACAGGGCGTAGCCGCTGACCTCGTTCAGATCGCCGTTCAGCATCAGCAGGCGATCGAGTTGGATGCGATTTTTCGCCAGCGCGCGCATGTAGCCCTTTTCGCGCAGCCGGGCGAAGGTGTATTCGAGTGGTCCGTTGAGGAGCGCAATACGCCGGTGGCCGAAGTCGATCTGCCGCAAAGTGGCTAGATAGAAGGCTTTCTCGTTGTCCGTGTCGACCCAGGCGTAGGGTTCTGCCGTTTCGGTCCTGCCATAGGTGACGAACGGCAGTTTTGCTGCGCGTGCGAGCTCGACTCGCGAATCCGACACCCGTGTGCGCACCAGCAACAGGGCATCGACCCACCCCCCCTTGATGAAGTTCTCATAGAGCGCCGTCTCCCGGACCAGGTCGTTGCGCGTCTGCATGCTGGCGATCAGCGAATAGCCACCGCTCTCGAGCTCGAGTTCCACTCCGCCGAGCAGACTCGATGCGACAGAATCAACGAACCTGACTCCGTCAGTCGCCGCAGGCAGGATCACTCCAACCATGGACGTCTTGCCCGACTTCAGGCGTCGCGCGCCGGGATTGGGACGATAGCCGATCTCGCGCGCGCGCTTGAGCACACGCGCTTTGGTCGCTGGTGCTACGTCGTCGTAGTCATTGAGCGCCCGCGAGACGGTGGAGATTGAAAGCCCCAGGTCCTGGGCCAGTTGCACTATGGACATAGGGTTTCGGGCTGGCGGTGCCGTGATCCTTCATTGACAAAAACGTTTTTGGGCCTCTACTCTTGCCCTCCACCGGCGCCGCACGCGCGAGGGGACGGATGAAACAAGACAGGCTCGATGAGCGAGCCCGTGAGATTCTAATTCGGAACGACCGGGGCGGATACACGGTGCCCAATGGACGGGTGTATCCGTTTCAATGGAACTGGGATTCTGCGTTTGTCTCGCTGGGTTTTGCGACCCTGGATCTCGATCGCGCCTGGCGTGAGATCGAGACCCTGTTCGCGGGACAGTGGCAAGAGGGCTTCCTGCCCCACATCATCTTCTGGCATGACGATGCCGGTTACTTCCCGGGGCCCGCCATCTGGGCCACCGGCCGAAATCCGCCTACCTCCGGGATTACACAGCCGCCCTTCGCCGCCAGCGCCGTGCATGCGCTGTGGAAAGCCGGTGACCCACAGCGATATCGGACGAACCTCGAGAAGTTGTTCCCCAAGATACTGGCCTGGCACCGGTGGTTTGCGCAAATCCGCGATCCTTCCGGCGAGGGCCTGGCGGTCATCGTCCATCCGTGGGAATCCGGCCGGGACAACTCTCCGGAATGGGATGCGCCGGCACAGAAGATCGACACTTCCGCTGTTGGACCCTACGAGCGGCGCGACACGCACCATCTCGATGCCAGCATGCGGCCAACGCAACTGGACTACGACCGTTACTACGCGCTGGTGCAGTTCGGGCGGTCTTTGGGTTGGAACCAGCGCCGGATCGGCCAGGAGAACCCGTTCCGGGTGGTCGATGTCGGGACGACCATGATCCTGCAGCGTGCCAATCGTGATCTGCTGCAGCTCGCAGAAGCTCTCGGTGAGACCGGGGCAGCGAATGAGCTGCGGCAGCGGATCGCGAAGGCTGAAAGGGGCATTTCCTGGCTGTGGAATGAGCAGGTCGGTGCCTATTGCTCGCGCGATGTCATAACAGGCGAGTCCTCCGCCACCGTCACCAGCGCATCGTTCCTATCCTTCTACGCGGGCATTCGTGACGAGGCTCGCGATCGACGCCTGCTGCAGCACCTCGAGCGTATCGCAGGCCGCGTGAAGTACCTCCTGCCCAGTCTCGACCCGGACGATCCCGGATTCGACCCGGTGCGCTACTGGCGCGGTCCCGTGTGGGCCGTGGTCAACTTCCTGGTGGGCAGCGGGCTCAGCGCCGCAGGCCATCACAGTTGGGGTGAGCGGATACGCGGCGACACGCGCGAGCTCATCGGGCAAGGCGGAATGTACGAGTATTTCTGTCCAGTAACGGGCCGTGGAGTTGGGGGGGACGACTTCTCGTGGACAGCGGCGATGTGGCTGCACTGGGCGCGGGGCGACAGCCCGACACCGTGACTTCCGCCAACGCAAGCGTCTCGATCCCAACAGCCGCTGCGCCATCGCGTTACCCCTGGCAGCTCGTTGGGTTGCTGTGGATGGTTGCATTCCTGAACAATGCCGACCGTGCCGTCATCGTTGCGGTGATGCCGCAGCTGCGAACGGAATTCCAGCTCACCGCGACCCAGCTTGCATTGATCAGCTCAGTGTTTTTCTGGATCTATGCGATTGCTGCATTCCTGTCCGGGCGCCTGGGTGATACCGGCCGCCGCTCACGGATCGTCATTGCCGGGCTCGCCTTCTGGAGCATTGCCACCGGCGTTGCATCCTTGTCCACCGGCTTCGTCATGTTTATCGCCTTGCGCGCAATGGTCGCGCTGGGTGAATCAACTTACTACCCCGCGGCCACGGCCCTCATCAGCGATTGGCATTCCCGCAAATTGCGCAGCCGGGCGTTGTCACTACACCAGACAGGCGTATTCGCGGGCGCGGGCCTGGGTGCTTTCGCTGCAGGACTGATGGCGGACCGGTTCGGCTGGCGGATTCCATTCGTAGTCTTCGGGCTGGCCGGGCTCGCCCTGGGTCTCGTTCTGATCAAACTGCTGCGCGACGCGCCGCAAAGCCGTGCGGCCACCGCCTCACCGGCCAAAGCGAGCGACAAGAGCTCGCTGCGCCTGGTGCTCGGGCAGCGCGCGGCCTTGTATCTGTGCGTCGTATTCTTTCTCAGCAATGGCGCAGCAGTCGGTTTGACCGTGTGGGCACCAACCTACGTGCACGATGTCATAGGCCTCAATCTGGGAGCTTCTGCATTGTACGGCTCGGCGAGCATCAATTTAGCCGGTTTCCTCTCGGTCCCGTTTGGAGGGCTGCTCGCCGACTGGCTGGCGGAGCGTTCCGCGATTGGCAGGTTCTACGCCCTCATCGTCGGCTTGAGCATCGCGGCCCTGTTCCTGCTGCCGTTCGCATTGGCGAGGACGGCTATGATGGTTGGCGCCGTGCTGCTTTGCTCCACCCTCGGTAAGGGTGTGTTTGATGGATGTATCTATGCGGCGATGCACGACATAGTACCGCCACGCGCGCGCGCCACAGCCGTCGGCCTGATGACCATGCTTGGATTCTTTGGCGCCGGACTCATGCCATTGGTCATTGCTCGATCGGCCGTTTACTTCGGCATGGCCGCGGGACTGGCATCACTTGCCGTGCTGTATTTCATGGCTGTGGGTATTTTGCTGGCGACCCGTGGCATAACACACGCCGCCGTTCTCGAGACACGCCAGATCGAGGCAGGAACCTGACAATGACATCCCCGGCTCCCTCGGCACTCGTGCTCAAAGCTCCTCGAACGCTCGCATTCGAGCCGTTGGAACACAGACCCCTGGGCCCGGACGAGGTGCGGATTCGCACCCTGTACTCCGGCGTGAGTGCGGGCACTGAGCTGTCGCAATATCGCGGTACGAATCCCTTCATGCACGTCCAATGGGACGCGCAAACGAGGCTCTTCAAGGCCGGCGCAGGGCCGAGCTGGCCCTATCCGGTCCGCAATCTCGGCTACGAGGAAGTTGGCGAGATCGTCGAGTTGGGTTCTGCGGTGAGCTCTGTTGGGCTGGGTCAGCGGGTATTCGGGACGTGGGGACACCGGACGCATCATGTTGCGAACCAGGAATATGCCCGGGATCGAGCGCTGCCCGACGGAGCTGATCCTCGCATTGGCATCTTCTCCCATATCGGGGCCGTGGCCTTGAATGGCGTGCACGACGCGGGAATTCGGATGGGCGATCTCGTCGTGGTGTTTGGTCTGGGAGTACCGGGGCAGATTGTCGCCCAGGCAGCGCGGGCATCCGGCGCCACCGTGATCGGTGTAGACCCCGTCAAAGCGCGCCGGGAGATGGCTTTGAAGCTCGGGGCAGACCGCGTGCTCGATCCGACTTCAACCCCGATTGCGGAAACCATCAAGACGGAAACGGGCGGCCGGGGAGCCGATATCTGCATCGAAGTGTCCGGCGCCGCCCCCGCGCTTGCGGAAGCGATCCGCACGGTTGCGTACTCCAGCCGGGTTGTTGCCATGGGATTCTTCCAAGGCGAGGTGCAGGGCCTGCAGCTCGGCCAGGAGTTCCATCACAACCGCATCGAGCTCATTTGCTCGCAGATCTCCGGAGTGGCTCCCGCTGCGAGCCACCGCTGGAACAAGCTCCGGTTGTGGCAAAGTGCCGTACGGCTGCAACATGAAGGGCGGCTGCACCTCACTTCACTCATCACGCATGGCGTGGAGTTTCAGCACGCGCCCGACCTGTTTGCCAGCCTCGACCAGGGTGAGCCGGGCATGCTACAGGCAATGCTCAACTTCGGAGCCGCGGCGTGACGAAGCTGCGAGTCGGAATTCTGGGCAGTGGCGGGATCGCTGCGCGCCACGCCGCAGCCGTTGCAACGCTTGGAACGAAGATGCAGTTGGTCGCCTGCTGCGGCAGAAACGAGCACAAGGTTGCCGAGCTGGCAGCGAAGTTCTCAGCTGTGCCGTACACGGACTTCCGCCGGATGCTGCAGGAGACGCGACTCGACCTGTTGATCGTTGCCCTGCCCCCATACGCGCATTCAGGTCAGGTTGAGGCTGCAGCGGCTGCGGGGATCCATGTGCTCGTGGAGAAGCCGATCGCGCTGTACATGCAGCGGGCGCAGTCCATGGTCACCGCAGCGAAACAGGCCGGAATCGTTGCCGCCTGCGGATTCATGTATCGCTTCGGCGATGCGGTCATGCGGTGGGATAGCGAAGCTGCTGCCGGCGCGACCGGGCGCGCGGGACTGTTCGTCGGCCAATTCCATTGTAACGCGCTGCATGCGCACTGGTGGCGCGAGCAGGCGAAATCCGGCGGGCAGCTGGTTGAGCAGTTGATTCACATCATCGATCTGGCCCGCCATCATCTGGGACAGCCGCAGTCGGTCTATGCCCGCGGCAGTAATTTCTTTCACCGCGGTGTAGACCACTACAACAGTGATGATGTGAGTGCCATGGTCCTCGGATATGACGATGGTCGTGTAGGTGTACTCAACGCGACCAACGGCGCGGTGCCTGGGAAATGGGAGAAAAGCTGGCAGGTGACCGCTGAACGTATGACCGGGCAGTTCACCGGGTGGAACTCCGCTGTTCTGACACACACCCAAGGTGGTGCAATCAAGGTCGAGCGTATAGACACCCAAACCGACGTGTTTGTCGCACAACTTACAGATATCGCGGATGCCATTTCAGCTCGACGCGCTCCGCGCGTGCCACTCGAAGACGGAGCGAAGACTCTGCGGATTGCGCTCGCTGCCGCGCGGTCCAGCGCAGAGAAACGTGAGATTCGCCTGTGAGCCCGAGTGCGGTGTCATTCGATGCCGACTCCCGAAGCCTGAGCGCGGCCGGCATTACCTTGGAGCGCATTGAGCCGCTTCTCGACGGCCGACAGATTGATTGCAGTGCGCCTGAGATCTCCACATCTGGCGACGGATGGACACTAGCATGGTCCTTCGGGCCGGCAACTGACCCCGCCCGCCCGAGGTCAGTCCTCGTTCTGCGGATCACTCGGCTGCTGCCTGAGCGGGGACTGCTGCTCGATGTCGCGCTGGAATCCGCCGACCCCGACGTACGGCTCCAATCGATCGGCTTGCGCATCGGTAAGACCGATGGCGTGCTGCGATATCTGCGCAACGGCTACACGAGTTGGGACGGTAGCTATTTCGTCGAACCTGACAAGGCACGTGGTGACACTGACTCCGGATCGGCTGCTCTGACGGGGTATGCCATGACCGCCCTGATGGGCAACACCGGGCAGTCTTGCGTTCTCGGCTTCCTGCGTCACGACCGCTTTCAGAGTCGGCTGCGCTTCGCATTTGCGCAGGGCCCCCTTTCGATTGATGTGGAAACACTGACCGACGGCGTCAGCCATGGCGGGCGAATTCAGGCTGAGCCGCTCGTGCTTCTTGCAGGCACTGCCGTCGAAGAAACACTGAGACGGTGGGCACGCCTCGTCTGCAATGCATCACCCCTGCCGCCGCGCATTCGTGAGAACCGGATTACGGGGTGGTGTTCGTGGTACAGCCTCTACAACTCGATCAGCGAAGCAGTGCTGCTCGAGCACCTTCGGGCGGCTACACGATTCCGGGACACCTACCACCTGCCGTTCGAGGTCTTCCAGATAGACGACGGTTTCACACCGGAAATGGGCGACTGGCTCGAGGTGAAGCCGCAGTTTCAACGCGGCATGGCTCCGTTACTGCAGGATATTGCCGCTGCAGGCTTCGTGCCGGGCCTGTGGATCGCGCCATTCATGGTCGGCAACCGCAGTCAGCTGTATGCGGCACATCCTGACTGGGTCGTGACCGATCGAGCCACGGGACTTCCTCTTGTGCCAATGAAGTTCTACGGCGAATTCCGCTGGCACAAGCGCAGCGAGGAGTACTACATCCTCGACATTACGGTCCCCGCAGCCGAAGCCTACATCCGGAATGTATTTCGCGTCTGGACCCGCGAATGGGGCTGCCGGTACTTCAAGACTGACTTCATGTACTTCGGCTCGGAGTACGGACCCGACCAGGCACGTTGGCACGAGCCGGGGCTCTCGCGCATGGAGGTCTGGATGCGAATGGCGCGCCTGATCCGCGAAGAGATCGGCGATTCTCTGTGGTTGGGGTGCGGCGGTCCTATCTGGGCACCAATCGGGCTGATGGACGCCGTCCGCACAGGCCGCGACATTGGCGTGAGCTGGCGCGGGCATCATTCGGCGGAATCGCTGCTGCGAGATCAGACCTCACGCAATTTCGCCAACGGCATCTTCTGGCAGGCCGATCCGGACTGCATCCTGTTGCGCAGCCGCTTTCACGAGCTGACCGACACCGAAGTACACTCACTTGCCCTGTTTGCCGCCCTGACCGGCGGACTTCTCATGACCAGCGACCAACTCGATGAAGTCTGCGCAGAGCGTCGCCAGCTCTTCGCGCAACTCGCAGGGGACGGGAGGGTGCGGACCTGCTCTTTTCCTCAACTTGGCCAAGGGGACCCGGTTTTGGTGCAACAGGTGCTACAAAGCGATGGGTCGGTGCTGATCAACATGTTCAATACCGGAGACACCGCCGCCGATCGAGTAGTCCCAGGCGACGCTGCACGAGCAATGCGCGTCTCACTTGCGGCGCACGAGGCCAGGCTGCTGACATTCCGGCCCTGATCGGTGCTCAGCGGAGTCTGCTGAATGCGCCAAGCTTGTTGACGACCTCCGCGGTCGTCTGCGCTGAGGCGTTGCGGACTGTCCCCTCATCCATTAACCCGGCCGCCTTCCCGATTCTGATGGACACCAGTCCATTCGGATACAGTATGACCTCGCTTTCGCCGGATCCCCACATGGTGGGAAGGTAGTCAACTTTCCCGGAGTCCCGGTCGTAGTACGGCGTGAAGTGAAATCCCATCCGGTAGTGAGTCGGCTTACCGAAGGCAATTGGTTCGGGCAACGAGTCCGCCACTTCGGCCGGGGATATCGGAGCACCACCACTTTTCGACAGTGCGCCTCGAGCCCCGAGTAATTCCGTCGTGAGGTCCCGGTGAAGAATTTGCCGGCCGCCCCACTCTCCACGACTCTGATATAGCAAGGCGATCTTGGCGATGTCATGCAGCGTCGGGAAATAGCCCGCATTGAACCAGATGAATCCGCGTTGAGCTCCTGGCTCGCGCGTCCTCGTTGCGGGCGCCGCCGAGATTCCGATGGGAGCGAAGACCTCCTCGCAGAGCATGTCCCAAACATCGGCCTCGGGACCCCGAACACTCTTCAAGTACGCATCCACCGCGACGCCCAACACGTAGAAGTCGTGATCGCGATAGCGAAGAACGGTCCCGGGGTCCCACGGGTACGGTCGGAGCCGCTTCGCCATGTGCGCCATCTTTTCGGCATGCGAGCCAGCCGTGTACCAGCCGTCATAATCGGCTTCCAGGTAACCATCTTCGAATTCGTTCAGCTGGGTGCACAACGTCCCGGTGCCACCAAACCCGGTTGCCATGTTCGCTGCATCGATGAAGCGCACCCTGTTGAACTTCTCATCGAGTCCGGCCACGTATTCCCCGATCTTCAGGGTCAGCACGTCCGGCCCATATACCTGGGCCAGTCTCAGCAATGACAGTGGCGCGGCAATGCTCTTCATGACCGAGCGAACGCCGAACCGCATCTCGAGTGGATAGGGATAGGCGCCGCAGGGCGTCATCGAGTCTGCGTAATACAGCACTCCCGCGCGCAGCAGCGCGGTGGCTACGACCCATTTTGGATTCAGCGGTCCGCCAAACCCGGCCAACGTATCGGAGCCGACCTGTGAGGTGAGGTCTGTCCACGGTCGGCTTGGAATTCGAGCAGCGAGCTCGCGCCGTGCCGCCTCCCGAGCCGCCTGCAGGTCCATCGTGGGAAGGCCGGCGTATTCAACCGGCGCCGATCCCCAGGCCAGGAAGTGTTGCTTCAACAGGTACGGGGCGGTCTGTTGCACGAACTGAAAGCGAAAGTCGCTGACCGCAGCATCCTTGTACCGGAATGAGGCAAGCCCCTGGTGCGCGTGATTCTCCAGGTCGTTGACCAACATCAACGGATAAGCGGCGCGACTCCAGCCGCTGGCGTCTGCCGTGTCGCGCCATACACGACCGAACTGAGGAATCAGGCTCCAATAGCTCGATGAATGCGCCGCCGGGTCCTCCCCGACCATCTGTCCCCATTGGACTGGGATCAGGAGGTCATCGAGCGTGAAGAAATCCAGTCTCGACTCGGGAAACAGCTGCGCATTACGGCCTCCTATGTCGGAAACCAGCAACGCGGGCTCGAAGTGCATCGGGGTCTGCTTGATTCGCAGGCTGCCGTGGAAGGGCGGCGCCGCAGACGCAGTCGGTGCCGGATAAAAAGCAGCATTGTCGAGCAACCCAGCGGCAGCGTCGCTCATCCAGGCTGATCCAGGTTTTCCAGCCGGAGGTTTTGAGTTTCCGGCGCCCACGTCTGGCATATCAGTGCTCCGGCCGCAAGAACGGCAACGCACGCTCCCAGTGCTGCGTGGACGCCATAGGTTGCCACGACAACGGGCAGGAGAAACGTGCTGACCGCAGAACCGACGCGACTGACAGCACTTGCAAGCCCGATTCCCGACGCCCGCAATGCAGTGGGAAACAGCTCAGGCAGATACACATACACGAGGTTGGACGCCGCCGACAGTACGCCTGCGAAAATGGCGAAGAGCAGAGTCATGGCGATCGCAGGCAAGGGATCCCACAACGTCAGCAAGCAAGTGGCCGCACTCGCAATCCAAAAGCTGCCGATCAGGAAGCTTCGGCGGGATATGCGGTCGACGATCAACAGCCCCAGTATGGCGCCGCTCAAGAGCGAAAAGTTATATATGAGGCCGCCCACGTAACCGCTCTCGATGTTTACTGCCGACATGACCTGCGCGACGAAGGTACCGACGGCAAAATACGGAATAACCAGGCAAGTAAAGAAAGCGCAGGCAACGAGCGTGCACCGGCGCCAGGTCGGCGAGAAAAGCTCGATCCAGCGGCCCTGCCCAGCCGTCGCCGCGGTCAGCGACGGGATGGCCGGAGGGGCAACGGCCTCGCCGAGTTTCTCACGAACGATGCGGGCGGCCGCCTCGTGACGGCCGTTCAGGGTCAGCCACATGGGCGTCTCGGGAACCGTGACTCTGAGCGGCAACACGAGAAAACACGGAACCGCACTCGAAACCAGCATCCAACGCCAGGCGTCCGGGCCCAATCCGTCCAACGCGAAGCCGGCGAAATAGGCACTTGCGTATCCGGTCGCCCACATCACAGACAGAAGACCCAAGATCCGTCCCCGCACACGCCGCGGCGTATATTCTATCAACATTGCCTTGTTCACCGCGTAGTCGCTGCCCAGAACGAACCCGATCGCGAGACGCAGGGCGAGCAGCTCACCGCGCGAGTGAACAAAACCCTGCAGCAGCGAGAGCACACCGAGCACGGCCATGTTGAACCCGAAGATGGGGCGCCGGCCGAACCGATCAGCCGCGGCGCCCGTCAGCAACGCACCTGCAAACAGGCTGGTCAGCGATGCAGCTCCCAACCCGCCCATCCACACAGGATCCAGATCGAGTTGGGGAGCCGCGCGATTGAGGCATATCCCGATGATACCGAGGCCGAACCCCTCGCTGAACTCCCCGCCCGAGGCGCCCAGGGCAACGCGCAGATGGAACCAGCGAAAAGGGGCTTCCTCGTAGTCGATCCGGCGTGATTCGACGACGGGTGGCACGCTAGCGCACCGCCAGAAAGTCTGTTATTGCCGAGGTAACCGCCGAGGGGTTCTCCCAGAACAGGTCGTGTCCCAACGAATCGAAAATTCTGACTCGTGCTCCGGCTATGCCCGTTCGCAACACCTCACGACCCTCTTTGGTGACCAACGTATCCCGCGCTCCCCATATGAGGAGGGTCGGCGCCCGCACCCGGGGCAACAGGGTCTGCAGATCTGTTGCGACGAGACTCTGATCCGCAATTGCACGCCATAGGCGTGCGGGAATAGCGGCTGCGTCGCGCCGTTGACGGCTCGAGAAAGCCTCTGGATTGATTGCAATCGATTGATTCCACCAGTTGCGCATGAACCGCGAGTCCGGATCGATCGGATCATCGAGTCTCTGTAGGTCAGTCAACCAACCCTGCGTCACGAAGGACGTACCTGTGGACGATATCAGGATCAACCGCCGAGCGCGGCCCGGCCAAACTTCCGCCAGTGTCTGAGCGACGATGCTTCCAAGGGAATGACCGACGATATCGGCCGCTCTTATCTGCAAGGATCTCAGCAGCAGCTCAATGTCGTAGGCGAAGTCGAATCGCGTATAGCAACATTCGGGCTTTCCCGAGGCACCGTGACCGCGCAGATCCACGATGATGAGGCGAAATCGTTGCTCCAAAAGCGGTTCGACCGGCAACCAATCGCGCGCACTATCCGTGTACCCATGTATCAGCACGATAGCTGGAGCCTGCTTTGAGCCCGCGTCGATGTAAGCGATCGTTTGCCCGTTGCTCAATACAATCGAGGTCTTCCGACTGTCAAAGTTCTCGATGCGCTCAGCCGTCAGCGCCGGCTCCGCAGCGCTGGGAATCGCGTTGATCTGGGCAGGCAGGATGGCGCACGCCAGCAGGAGTGCTAGCTTCAGCACGCGGTTGCAGAGCGAGATCACCGGCATGCCTGCTCGATCCATCCTACTTATCGGTTCTGCTCGAAGTGATAGCTGAAGCGCACCCCCAGGACGCGGGGCCGATTGACCGTTTCCGCCTTCACGAAGTCGTTATAACTCGAATACAGACTCGCATGCACGTCCGTCAGATTTTGCCCGTAGATCTGCACCGTCCAGGCGTCGCGCGAGACGCCGGCCGAGGCATCATAGGTGGTGAACCCAGGGTCATAGAACGCAACGGACTCACCCTGCAAGGTCTTCGTGAGCCTGTCCGTGGAGGAATAGGATCCTCCCTGCCGGTTTACCCCGGCCTGACAGAATGCCGTGTAATCCCCGATCGGCGCCTCGTACCGGATACGGATGCTGCCTGCGAAGGGTGGTGACTGGGCAAGGGGCGAGCCGAGAGCGCCGAAAGGGTTCACGATGTTGATGGGCGCGCCCGTTGCGGGATTGACCAGGCCGAGCGTCTTTACAACCTCGCTGGTGTTCCAGGCTCCGGAAGCAGTCACGGTGAGACCGGGCAGGACCCGGGCAAGGAGCGACATTTCCACTCCCCTGACGCGATAGTCAGGACCGTTGGTGGTGAAGATGAGATTGCCGGTGACACCCGGATCGAATATGGCTATCTGGGTGCCCTTCCAGTCCTCCTGGTACACGGCGCCGTTCAATTGCAGACGGTGATCGAGCCATTCGGTCTTCCAGCCCACTTCATTGTTCGTGAGTGTGTCCGGGTCATAGGCCAGCGGAGGAACGAACAGGCCGTAGAGAGGCGAGCTCGGCTTGATGATGGACTGGGCCCGATTGAAGCCACCCGGCCGGAACCCCTGTGACCACGTGTAGTACACCAGAGCGTCCGGCAGGACGTGCCAGGTCAGGTTGCCGCGACTCTTCCAGCCGGTATATGTCTTGTTGAGGTGTTTGGCATCGAGATTGTTCAGGTTGCTGAGGACGCCGGTTGCCGGAGTGCTCACACAGGGATTGGGCGGCACGCTGCCGTTATACGGACCATTGATCTCACAGCCGAAGCTGCCGACATTCGAGCCGGTCTCAAAGTCCTCGATGTCATAGTAACGAGTGCCGCCGGTCAGGGTCAGGACCCTCGGGATGATGTCGAAGTCCACGGAAGCAAAGGCTGCCTTTTGCTTATAGCCCCGGGTGATGTCGTCAAAGAAAGCATCGCCCAGCGGGCGGACATTCGGATTGTTGGAGGTTACAGGGAACAGAGCGCCCGTCGCCGGATCGATGCTCGGCGGCCCGACGGGATAGAAGTTCGGGCTGGAGCCGTAGTGCCAATCCGTTTCCTCGTGGATGGTGAAATTCTCCCAGAATATACCCCCGAGCGCCCGTACCCGTGCGTCGTCCGGCGTCGACACACGCAACTCGTGGCTCTGATGCGTGCTGCGCTCGTGATCTGCCCAGAAGCCGCTGGGGGAGTAACAGTAGCCGGTAGAGCCTGGTGTCGGAGTGATTTTTCCGCCAACGGTAGTAAACGGATACCCCGGATAGTTGCACTGATAATAACCGGCATATACACCGCGCGAGTAGTTCGTCAGATCCTGTTGCTGTTGGACGTTTCTGTCGAGATAACCACCCGCGTAGATCAGCTTGAGCTGTTTGATGCGCCCGGTGATCGTCAATTGCGTATCCTCCCACTTGTCATGATCGTAGGATGGATTGAACAGCTGTACCGAGAGGTCGGGCAACGGTTTGCCTGCGCCATCGTATCCTTCCTGCCAGAACACCCCTTCGGCGTCCATGTTCTGATACGACTGGGTCAGCAGCGCGTTCCAGTCATCGTTCACCTGATAGAGAATCTCTCCCCGGATACCTTTGTAGGTCACCGGGTTGAAAGCACGCCCGGCGACCGTGTCGTTGCTGACCGGCCCGCTGTTCGGAGGCACCACCCCGTTGAAGTACGCGGCAATCCCCTTATCCGTGGGCAGCCGTTCGAATGTGCCGGGAAGATTGCTGATGTAACCGCCCCGCGACTCGTTGTAAATCACGGCGCGGACCGCCACCTTCTGCGCGACCAGGGGCAGGTTGATCATTGCGTCGACATTGGTGCTCGGATCGCCGTGCGCCGTGACGGCATAGCCGGCATTGACATTCCCTTCAGTCACATCGAGCTTGGGCTTATTGGTGATGTAGCGGATGACGCCTGCCTGGGCGCCCGCTCCGAACAGTGTCCCCTGAGGACCCTCCAGAATTTCGATGCGCTCGAGATCTGCCGCATAAACATCGAGGTTACGATTCGGCAATTGTCCGGACTGCTCATCCAGATACACCGCCACATTCGGGAAGCTGCCGACTGCACCGGACCCTTCGATGCCGGAACTGGGGGTGGCAAGGCCACGCATGTAGATGTTGCTTTGACCGGGACCGTTGCCGGAGAAGGTCACATTGGGTACATACTTGACGTAGTCTTCAAATGTGGTGACGCTGAGGTGCGAAAGGGTCTCGGCGGTCAGCGCCTGCATTGCGATCGGCACGTTCTGAATACTTTCGTCGCGATGCTGAGCCGTAACGATCACCTCTTCTATGACGCCGGCTGCAGGAACCTGCCGATCGGCGGGATCTGCGGCGTAGGCGGCGCCTGCGTGCGCGCCCAGGATCGATATCACTGCGGCTGAGACTGTATGGCTGCGGTACATGAGGCCTCCCGAAATTCATGCTGATTTTCTTCTGACCGCTCACAGCTCCCGGCCGAGCAGACTCTCCTCGAACGGAAATCGGGAGATGAGCTCGGTTCCGTCAGCCGTGATCAACAGCTCCTCTTCGAGCTTGACCCCCTCCAGTCCATTCACATCACCGATGTAGCTTTCGACGCTCACGACCATTCCTGGCTCGAGGACCCCCTCCCCGCCGAATCTCGCGAAGTCCTGCGAATGCGCAATGAAGGGCGCCTCGCCATGCATGCCGACGCCATGCAGGACGGATGTGTAACGGCGCTCAACGAATCTGTCCGGGATCTTCCAGGCGAGCTCCGCCAGCTCCCGGTAGCTGATGCCGGGCCGGATGATCCCTATGTTATGTTGTATCTGGTCGTAGGCGTGCCGGTACAACAGCTTCTGATGAGCTGTCGGCCTGCCCGGGCCGCAGTGGAACGTGCGGGAGAAATCCGAGTAGTAACCGAAACAGCCGATGGTGTCGGTATCCAGTGCGAGCAGCTCGCCCGGGCGGACCCGGCGCCCGCTCGCCTCGCTGAACCAGGGATTGGTGCGCGGCCCCGACGTCAGCAGGCGGGTCTCCACGAACTCCCCGCCGTGGCGAACCACTTCGCCGTACAACAGGGCAAACAGCTCCTGCTCCGACACACCCGGCCGCAGTGCCTCGCGGACCGTGGCAACCGCGAATTCGGTGCTCGCCATGCTGAGTTTCAGGCACGTGACTTCTTCTTCCGTCTTCAAGCGCCGGACGTGCAGGATCTCCTGTTGACAGTCGGTGACCGTACAGCCCTGGGCTTCCAGGGCCAGCGCGAGCAGGTGCGCACAGCGATCGAGTCCCACTTTCATGCTGCCGCGGCCGAACTCACGCACGAGATCGGTGATCTCCTGCGCGAACGGTCGCGCAGTCTGTGCGTCCCTGCCGCCGACTGACGACCAGACGATGCTGGAATTGCGGATCTCCTGCACTGTCTCGAGCCGCGCCGATACATGCGCGCTCTGTGGGTACTCGAAGAGAATCACAGGCCCTTCGGTCGGCACGAAAAAGTAACGGGTCGAGTTACGCAGGAAATATCCGAACATGTTGCGCGAGCCGGTCGCGTAACGTTGGTTGAACGGATCGAACAGCACGAGTGCGTCGTAGTCCTTTTCGCGCATCATCGTCCGCAACCGCGCGAGCCGGTCGGCGCGCAGCTTCGCCACATCGACACTCGGGGGTTCGGTGTCGGTCACCCACAAGCCCGGTCCGCGGTCCGCTTGACGACTCGTTTCCGTCATACCCCAAAACTCTTGTTCTTCCGACCCCTGCGGGTCGCGTCGGATCGATCATGGATCACGGTCCGCGCGCAATACAATTCAAATGCTTGCAAATTCGCCTTGCAAATTTGCAAGTCTTGGTATGCAGTGCCCCCCATTCAGGCCGCTTTGTGACGGGAAATTTCGGGAGGTGACGGCGTGCGAGAGATCGACTGGGACGACTTGCGCCACGTGCTGGCGCTCGTTCAACACCAGACCATGGCGGCTGCTGCGGCCGCCCTACGCGTACACCAGACGACTCTCAGCCGCCGCATCGCCGGCCTGGAGGAGCGGCTGCAGACCCGATTGTTTGATCGGATCGGCACTCGTTTCTCGCCGACCAGTCAGGGAATGATCGTGGTGCGTCGGGCGCAGGAGATGGACTCGGCCAGCCGTGCGTTGAATGACGATCTCAGCCACGATCCCGCTCACGGCCGGGCGGTGGTGCGCCTGTCGGTTATCCAGACGTTCGTGACCGGCTTTCTGTTTCGCCATCTGCCGGCTTTTCCCGATCGGTATCACAATATCCAGCTCGAGCTGATCTGTGAGAATCGCGAGTCGGTCCTGGAGCATCGGGAAGCAGACATTGCGATACGTTATGCGCGGCCGGCTCAGGGTCCATCGACTATGCGCAAGCTCGGTGAGCTCGGCTCAGCGGCATACGCTCACAAGTCACTGCTACGGACCGCGGCTGACTGGCGCAATGAGTTGCCCTGGATCGGGTTTGCACAAGTCGCCGATCGCTGGCCGGAGTTCCAGTGGATCGAGGCAAACGTGCCGCGGGAGCACGTGCCGATCACGGTGAACGGCGGGCCGACGTATACGGAACTGGTCAGCCGCGGCAACGGAGTTGGACTGTTGACGTGTGTCGAGGGGGACGCGCGTGCCGATCTGAAGCGCCTCAGCGGTCCCAAGCCGCTGATCGTACGTGAGATCTGGCTGTTGGTGTTGCCGGAGCAGCGGCGCAATTCGGCCGTTCGCAAAGTGCTCGACTGGCTCATCAGTGTGACCCGGCGCGAGGCGAGCCTGCTGCTGGGCGCGGCGGCTTCGGAACGGAGCGGATTCTCCCCTCCTGCGTGAGAGCCTGCCCGTACGCCTCCGCTACCCCCTTCCTGCTCAGGCGACCTGGGTGAGCCGTGCGGCTGCCAAGCCCGCCTGCATGCGGCTTGCGTACCAGTCCACAAACTGTCGCACGCCGCTTTCCTGCACCTGTGAATACGGCCCTGGCTGATAAGTGGGCACGTCCATCCCGATCTGATTTTCGTGGACGATCCTGCGATCCTGGGCGTTGGTTGCCAGCCAGACACGAGTCAATTCACTCACATCGTAATCTACTCCCTCCACGGCATCGCGATGCACCAGCCACTTTGTCGTGAGCTGGGTTTGTCTCGGGCCGAGGGGTACGATGCGAAACGAGATGGCGTGATCGGCCAGGAAATGGTTCCAACTGCTCGGATAGTGGAAGAACAATAACGCCCCAAAGTCGTTAGCTGGCTCGATGGCGGTGCTGAGCGGCTTCCTCACCGCCGGCTGGCCGTTGAGGGTATAGCTCAGCGCGGATCCCAGCAGCGGCATTCGCGCCGTACGCACCTGCCCATCCTCCGACAGCTGAAAACGGCTCGGCAACCCAGCGGCCTCGCAACGCTGCCAATGGGCCTGAACAGCCGGTTCGACGGCGCCACTCGTAACAGTGGGAGTGTCCGGAAAGGTCCGGGCCAGCTCCGGGTGATTGCGGGCGCAATGGTAACACTCGCGGTTGTTTTCCCAGACCAGCTTCCAGTTACCCTCCTCGACAATTGTGGACTCGTACGCCACGCGAGCTTCGGCCAACTGATGAGGGAGCAGGTAGGGCTCTATCTGTCTGCGGGTGGCTGTGAAGTCAGGAGCATCGGGAGCCAGGCAGATGAAGATATAGCCCGCTACGGTCTCACAGTGCACCCGCCGCAGGCCGAACTGACTTCGATCGAATGCCGACCCCATCTGGCGAGCCGCGAACAGGGAGCCGTCGAGAGCGTAAGTCCACTGATGATAGGGACATACGAGCTTCGAGGCGACCCCACGCGGGTCCGGACAGATTCGCGCGCCGCGATGGCGGCAACTGTTGATAAATGCGCGAATGACGCCATCTTTGGCACGCACCAGCAGGATCGGGTAAGCGCCGATTTGCAAGGTCAGATAGCTGCCCGGTGCCTGCAGTTCCGAGCTGTGTGCCGCGAACAACCATTCCCGGTAAAAGATCAGATTGAGCTCGAGGGCGTAAATGTCAGGGTCGCCGTAAAAGTCCCCTGGCAGGCCGAAGTCCGGGGAACGCATCTGCAGGCGGTCGAGTACATACTTCGAGTCGATCACTTCCGCTCCTCTTACGCTCGCGGGGTCGATGTTTCACCTGCAGTGTCCACAAGCGCTCTCGCAGTGTACCTCGCGTCAATGCTCATCTGAAGGAGCGCATGAGAGAGGGCTCCGGCCTTAACCCTCTTTTAAATCCACTTTAAGACCATTACTCCGCTATAATCTCCACCATAATGGAGATTGATCGAGTCAGAGAAATCCTTTCCGAGCTGGGGAAACGGCTGCGTGCAGCACGGATAGAGCGCAACGACACGATGGACGTTTTCGCGCAGCGCCTGGGCGTCTCCGTAGGCACGGTGCGAGCGATGGAAAGGGGGGCACCGACCGTACAAGTCGGCGCTTGGCTGAACGCGTTATGGATCCTGAACCAGCTCGAGACAGTCACTCGGGTGCTCGAACCACAGGAAAGCCTGCTCGATCGGATTAGAGCACAGGAGAAACGTCGGCGACAGCGAGCCTCGAGGCGGCCGTAGTGAAAAAGTTGTTTGTTTGGATACGGCTGGCGGATCGGACCCTTCGCCTGGCCGGAGAGCTGGCCACCACCGACCCTCTCGCCAACAGTGGGCGCTTCCAATCGGAATTCGAGTACGCGCCACAGTGGTCTGAGGACAATGCGAGCTTTGCGCTCGACCCGGAATCCCTGCCTTTGAAAACGGCCAGCCGTCGCTTCAGCGCCGATTTGTTCAATCCCCCGTTGGGGATTTTTGACGATGCCCTTCCGGATGACTGGGGCCGAAGCCTGCTGGCTGCGGCCCTCAAAATCGAGGGCCGCAAATCGTCGCCGACCGAGATGCTATTGCGCATGCGCGGTGGCGGCACCGGAGCGCTGCTTTTCAGCGAGACCCCGGCACCGCCGGAACCCGCCGCCACTGTTCAAAGCAAAGCGCTGCCAGTGCTGTTGGCCGCTGCGGAAAAGTTCGAGGCAGGAAAATTGCCGCCCGAGGATGAGTTTCGCAAGCTCCTCGAGGGCAGCAGCCGTGCCGGCGGCGCGCGGCCAAAGGCGCTGGTACACGACGCCGAAGGCGAATGGCTCGTCAAATTCCCGAGCCAAAGACGCGATGGACCCCACGACGTCATCGGTCTCGAGGCGACCTGTCTTGAACTGGCGCGACGCGCCGGACTGGAAGTGCCCGAATCACACCTCCAAAAGATTGGACGCCGGCGAACCGTTAAGGTGCGGCGCTTCGATATCACCCCGCAAAACGGTCGCCTGCACATGATAAGCCTGCGAACACTGTGCCTCGAACGACCAGGCGTGTACGTGCAGGCCTACTCCGATCTGGCGCAAGCAGTACGCAAACACTCGGCAGCGCCGAAGATGGATCTCGCAACCTTATTTCGCTACATGGTTTTCAACGCCGCAGTCGGCAATGTCGACGACCACCTGAAAAATTTCTGGATGCTCGCCAAAACAGAGGGGTATCGTCTCGCGCCCGCATTCGACCTCTTGCCTGATATCACAGGACGCGTCGAGCACACCCTGTCGTTTCGATCATCGTTCGCGTGCCCAACCTACGCAGATCTCATGACCATAGCTGACGAATGGAAGGTCGACGAGGCTGGCAAGATCATCTCTCGAGTCACTAAAGCCGTGCGTACCTTCGCGACGACCGCAAGAAAATTCGCAGTACAGGGTGGCAAAGATCTGGAGAACATCGCCGCGGATATCCGCGGGCGACTGAAAACCCTGGGCGATTGACGGCTTGAATTGCCGGAGCAATAGGCACAGAATGCATCACAAATAATGCATTTAGGCCACAATGCGGCTAAATGCATCATATATGGTGCAGACGCGATGGATCTTATCGAAATCGGGATGGCTTTTAAGGCGGCACGCCGGGAAAACCGCTTCACTCAGGCTGCGCTGGCACAAACGCTGGGTATGAGTCGGGCAACTCTCTCCGCGCTGGAGAGCGGCCGATGCGATGAGATTGGCGTTCGCAAGTTGACCGCCTTGCTCGAGTCCGTCGGGCTGGAACTGTCCGTCGCCCCGCGGCGAACGCGCCCTACCATAGATGATTTGCGCGCGGAGCGACGGAATGCAAAAGAGCGCACTTAATGTCTTTACCAACACCGAACGCGCAGGGCGTTTAGATCGCAGCGGACGCGAAGAAGACACGATTCTTTTTACGTACAGCGAGGGTTGCCCTCGCGATCAAGCCGTGTCTGTGACAATGCCAGTACGTCCGGATCAGTACGACGCCATGGCTGGCCTCCTGCCGATCTTCGAAATGAATCTGCCCGAAGGCGGACTCAAGGATCGACTGCGAAATCAGTTTGCAAAGGCAATTCCTGAGTTCGACGACTTGGATTTGCTGTCGATTGTTGGTTCGTCACAGATTGGCCGCTTGCGCTACTCGCAGCAAGACAAGCTGCGAGAAGATGTTCCCGCGCAGAACCTCGATGAGATTCTCAGGTATCGCGGGACCGCCGATCTCTTTTCTCATTTGCTCGAGCGTTTCGCGATGTATTCGGGAATCTCGGGAGTTCAACCCAAGGTGCTGGTTCGAGAGGAAAAGGCGCCGGAAAAGTTGTCGCATCGCGGAGCGACACACATCGTGAAAGCATTCGATTCCAGCGAGTATCCAGATCTGGCCGCCAACGAATTCATTTGCACATGCGGGGCGGCCGCAGCCGGGATCGTTACACCGCGCGTTCAATTGTCAGAAAACCGAAAACTCCTCGTCGCCGAGCGCTTCGACCTGAGACCTGATGGAAGCTATCTCGGCGTCGAGGACTTCTGTGTGCTTGACGCGCGACGGGCACATGGCCGGTACGATGGTTCATACGAAAACATCGCGCGAAGAATATCGGACTTCGTGTCGGCCAGTGCCCTTGCGGAAGCCCGGGAGCAATATGCGCTGATGGTTGCCTTTGCCTGTGCGATTGAAAATGGTGATGCACACCTGAAGAACTTCGCTGTCACCTACGAAACTCCCGAACGAGAAGTTCGCCTGGCGCCTGCCTACGACATCGTTTCAACGACGCCATACATCCCGCGAGATACATTGGCGCTCACACTAAACAACTCCAAGGTCTTTCCCGGACGCGACGAGTTGATCAAATTCATTCGCTTCGTGACGTCCAAGAGCCAGCGGGCCGTCCACGAGTTGCTCGATCGCGTTGCATACGGAGTCAGTGTTTCGATCGCGCAGGCGGCCGAATATGGAAAGAGGCACCGCGACGCTCCTGGTTTCGCCGACCGGCTGATCGAAATTTTGAGCCGCGGCCTGGGCAGGCTCGGGCTGAAGCGCACTTCGGTCCACGCTTTGGATGGCGCCGGTGAGCAGCGGCGACAGTGACATGGCCGCCAGCAACTCCAGGAACTCATCCGCGTCGCTAAATCACCAGGAGCTAGCTCTTAGCGTGTTCCTGGTGCGGGAAGGCGAAGTGCATCGACCAGCAGAGCAAAGGCCGCCGAAGCTTGGCGGCGGTGCGGGTAGTAGAGGTGGTAGCCCGTCCAAGGGGCGCACCAGTCTTCAAGCACCCGCTTGAGACGACCCTTGGCGAGATAGGGCTGTGCGAGATCCTCCGGCACATAGGCGAGTCCAAGGCCAGCGACCGCGGCATCGAGAACCTGAAAGATACCGTTGAATGACAGTTGGCCTTCTACCCGCACTTTCAGTTCGCGGCCGTCCCTCTCGAACTCCCCCGCGTACAGACCGCCATAGGTTGGAAGGCGCAGATTGGTGCAATTGTGACTAATCAGATCCTGCGGTGTCTTGGGCGGTGCTCGCTTCGCGAAGTAGGATTTTGAACCGACCACTGCGAAGCGAACATCGGGCCCGATGCGCACCGCGATCATGTCCCTGGCGACCTGCTCGCCCCAACGCACGCCCGCATCGTAACGCTCTGCAACTATATCGGTCAGCCCATAGTCAATGACAATCTCGACCTTGATGTCTGGATAGTTCGGCAGGAACTTTGCCAGCTTCGGCCAGAGAACTGAGTGGATTGCATGGTCTCCGGCCGTGATCCGAATGGTGCCGGCCGGCTTCTTACGAAGCTCCCTCAAGGCCTCGAGCTCGGCCTCGATCTCCTCAAATCGCGGGGCTGCGGTGTTCACCAAACGTTCACCCGCTTCGGTCAGGGACACACTGCGCGTGGTGCGCGTCAGAAGTCGCACGCCGAGCCGCGATTCGAGTTGACGGATTGTCTGGCTCAGCGCTGATTGCGATACGCCAAGCTTCGCCGCCGCTTTCGTGAAACTTCGCTCGTGTCCTACGGCGACAAGGGCCCGCAGATCGTCCAGATTTCCACGTTGCATTTATCGGCTCTGCTTATAGGTCTTTGCGGATTATAGCGGCTAGTCGCCACGCAGCCGTGCTGTCAATCTGCGGCACCTGATGATCACGCGCCGACGCATGCTTTCTGCCTCTGCCGCGATCACTGCAATTGCAGCAGCCAAGTCCGCTCCCGTGGACACAACTACCCGGACGAGAGGAAGGATCGGAACAATGCAGATCACCCGCAACGGATCGCAGCCCTCCTGCAAGGGGCCGGCGGAATATTTCACGGGCTACGTCCGTGTCGACCCGCTATTCCAGGCCCCCGCTCCCGGCCGCGTTACGGGAGGACTGGTCACGTTCGAGCCTGGGGCACGAAGCAACTGGCACACGCATCCCCGCGGCCAAACACTGATCGTGATGTCTGGTGTCGGCTGGACACAGTGTTGGGGCGAGCCCAAACAGGAGATCAAGCCCGGCGATGTCATCTGGTGCCCGCCGGGTGAAAAGCACTGGCACGGCGCAACCCTGACAACCGCAATGTCGCATATCGCGATCCAGGAACACAACGGCGACGGCAAGGTCGTGGAGTGGCTCGAGCGGGTCAGCGACGAACAATACCGCGAATGATTTCACTTGCTGGTCATATGAGTGGAACTCCTTGTGAACTTGTCCTTTGAGAACAAAGTCGCACTCGTAACCGGCGCCGCTTCCGGCATCGGCCTCGCAACGGCCAGGGCTTTCGCAGAAGCGGGCGCTGCCGTCGCGCTCGCGGATGTCAGTGGCGCTGCTGTTCGCTCCGCCGCGGAAGACTTGGTCGCAGCCGGTCGTAAGGCGATCGGTATTCGTTGCGATGTCGCTGTTGAGGCTGAGGTGGCAGCCATGGTCGAGCAGACCGTATCCACCTTCGGTCGGCTGGATGCAGCGTTCAACAATGCCGGCGTGCAGGCGCCCCCGAGCGACATGGCCGATGAAACCGCCGAGGAATTTGATCGCGTCAACGCGATCAACCTGCGCGGTGTCTGGGCGTGCATGAAGCACGAACTCCGCCACATGCGCGAGCAAGCAAGCGGCGCGATCGTCAACTGCTCTTCGCTGGGTGGTCTCGTGGGACTGCCCGGCCGGGCAGCCTACCACGCCTCTAAGCACGGCGTGATCGGCCTCACCAAGAGCGCCGCGCTTGAATATGCCCCGCGGGGTATCCGCATCAACGCGGTGTGCCCAGGAACGATCAACACGCCGATGGTCGCGAACATGCTGGAAAAGCAAGCCGACGCCATGAAGGAGATCATGCGGGATCAGCCTATCGGCCGGCTCGGCAGACCCGAGGAGATCGCCTCAGCCGTCCTGTGGCTTTGCGGTCCTGGAGCAAGCTTCGTGATCGGCCACGCACTTGCTGTGGATGGCGGGTACACCGCGCGCTGAGCGACGAGATCATCGAGCGTTGTGAGCGAATGGCGCCAGACACGGTTTCCAAGCGTTGTGTATGGAACGACACATGAAACTGCTCGCCTTCACCATTCTGTTTGCAGTTTTAACCTCGGCGGTTGTTGCGCGAAAACACACACCGGATACACCCAAACCTGGTTCAGGCACGCCTATGCTCACTCGAGCTGATATTCAGTCGGTTTCTCCGGCACTCGATCGATACACCGGCACCCGGGACTCGACTGACTGAGAGATTAGGAGATACATCATGCGAGGAGCTGTTCTTTACGGTCCGCGCGACGTGCGTTTCGAGGAGCGCGACGCCCCGAGAATCACGAAATCGACGGACGCCATCATCAAGATCTCGGACACGTGCGTCTGCGGGTCTGACCTGTGGCCGTACCGCGGCATCAACCCGGTCACGCAACCAACCCCGATGGGGCACGAGTACTGCGGCATCGTTGAGGAGGTCGGCAGTGCAGTCACTTCCATCAAGCCTGGTCAGTTCGTGATCGGGTCGTTTTTCGCCTCCGACAACACCTGTCCTAACTGCCAGATCGGCTATCAGTCGTCCTGCCAGCACGCCGAGTTCGTCGGCGGTGCGCAGGCGCCGATGCTGCGCGTCCCGCTCGCGGACGGCACCCTGGTGGTTACCCGGGATGTTCCCTCGGACGACCTGATCCCAAGCTTGTTGGCGCTATCCGACGTCATGGGCACCGGATGGTTCGCAGCGGATGCGACCAACGTGAAGCCGGGCTCAACAGTGGCGGTCGTCGGCGACGGTGCGGTCGGCCTCCTCGGTGTGCTCTCCGCCAAGCAGATGGGCGCTGAGCGGATCATCGCAATGAGCCGTCACGAATCGCGCCAGAAACTCGCCCGCGAGTTCGGCGCGACTGACATTGTGACCGAACGTGGTGACGAGGGCGTGGCCCACATCAAGGATCTGACCGACGGAATCGGTGCTGACTCGGTGCTGGAGTGTGTCGGCACCCAGCAATCGATGACGCAAGCGATCCATTCCACGCGCCGGGGAGGCTACCTGGGCTATGTTGGCGTCCCGCATGGGGTCGAGCTCAATGGCCAGGAGCTGTTCTACGCCCACGTCCACCTCCACGGTGGTCCGGCCCCCGTGCGCCGCTTCCTGCCCAAGCTGATCGACCTGGTTTGGAACGGGAAGATCAACCCCGGCAAAGTCTTCGACCTGGCTCTACCCCTCGATCAGGTCGCGGAGGGTTATCGCGCGATGGATGAGCGCCGTGCGATCAAGACGCTGCTGCGGCCGTAGTGAGCCCCTTTTGTTCGCGACCTTCCCTTGTTGCAGTGTCGCTCGATTCGCCCTTCCTCGCTCAGGAAACGACCACTCGTGCGAGCAAACCAATCAGTCGGTAGGACGGTACTTGAGGTCCGTGCAGATCTCGAAGGCGCAAGATTATTTACTTCAGACGGACTTGCCGCTGAAGGAAATCGCGTATCGATTGGGATTCAGCAGACCCTCGAATTTCTCCGACGCATTTCGAGCGGCGACGGGCGAAACCCCTGGGCGCTTCAGGTCGGTAAATCGCACTCCTCGTACCCGCCGCCTCGCGAGCTAGCGCACGGCGCATCGCTCGCCGCGACTATGCAGCCATCACGCTCGCCGGAATCGAGCTGGCACATCGAATGCGATTGTTTTGGACTGCCGCCAATGCACCAGAACCCAGCCTGCTCAGGTAGGCGCGACGAGCACCCTGTGACGGCTGGCCCATCGGGCCCGCATTTGTCGTTGCGAGAGTACATAGGCCATGGCCTGCAGCAACTGGTCGAGTTGCTGCTGGGCAGACCACGTGGGCTGTCGGGGCACATTGATTTTTTTTGACATGCGGTTTCTCCGATAGGACTCAGAGTCTGCGCTGCCGTGTTACGCCTGCGAATAAGCTGCCTTCTTAAACTTCTGTAGGATGCTTCTCACAGGGCGCGGTGTCGTCAAAGGCGATTCCACCACCAACCGGCACCGAGCAGCGCCACCATCATCACAGATGCGACTAGCTTGACCATGGTACCGAAGATCAAGCCGATCCAAGCGCTCGCGCCCACATGCGTGGAGCGCAGAATGCTACTTCCAGCGGCGACTTCACCGAGCACTGCGCCGAAAAAGGGACCGAGCAACAACCCGGGCAGTCCAAAGAATAGACCGACCAGCGTGCCCAGCAGAGCGCCCCAAACTGCGCGCTGGCTGGCCCCCACTCGCTTCGCGCCTAGTGCCCCGGCGACCAAATCGATCGTCAGCCCGACTACGCCGACCAAGGCGATACCGGCCAACCACCAGGGGCCGACGTGGCGGTATTGATCTACGCGAGCGATGAGCCAGATGCCGGCAAAAATCAACGGAATACCGGGGACCGCGGGCACGACTGCGCCGACCAGGCCCGTCAGGATGAGCGCCCCCGCAATGAGATATAAGACGGTATCCAATGTTCGATGTTAGCGGTTTTTCGCGCGTTCATGCCAGGCAGTCAGGTCGAAGGTAATTCGAGCGCCATCATTCGGGACAATCGCATTGCCCCACTACACAACGGCGATGAAATCTTTGCGCGCCCGGATTACCACGCTGGTAACGGTTGAGCCAACGCGAGTACAGCACGAGCCGGTGTGGGCGCGTGCGGCATCCAGCCACCGACACCGATGCTCCGGACTCATGGCTTGCGCCTCACGGCAACCTGCCCGTCATCATCCCGACGATTCCCATGTGCATGATGCAGGTGGCCGTCGGCCCGCGATCCTCGCAGCTGCGAAGGAACTGAATTCGGAACGTCAGCGCTCCGTGGCCGCCTTGCTCTGTAGATGACAACCGCCATCTCAGCCAGGAGCCCGCGCAGCGCATCATGAACCCGCTCTGCAGCTTGAATGAGAGCGGGGTCGTCCGTTTGATCGGGGATTGCATCGATATTGGCGAGGACCGGACCCAGGTCGCTCTGCAAGTGTCTCAGAGCTGTTAGTTGCGCAGGGCTCGACTTTGGCGTGTCGCCCCACCTCTGGAACATCCGCGCGATGCGAACCGCGACTAGGCCACAGGGCACGGCTCGTATACTCGACTTACAATTGAGTTATCGCCACAAACCGTCCCGCCTGCCTGATGAAACACCGTCGGTTCTTTTGTCACCGTACACCCTTTTGCCTATCGACCTTCAGTTTCCAGCGCTCCCCCGGTCCGGGGCGCGCCTGACTCTGGTCATACTCAAGTATGCGTTGCATCGCGAACCATCCTCGTCACATTGCTACTGTTTTTCCTCTGACGAAACACCCGCATGATTCTCCGCCACCTCCTCTTTTTGGCCTGAGGAGATCTCTCGTTCTGGGTAGACCAGCGGAGCCAGTTGGCGCCCATCATGGAAGCAATCTCTGCCTCTTACACCCTGACAAGACTAACAGCGGTTTGTTCCAACCCAATGTCGGGATTGGGGCCCGTGCGTCGCAATATTTCGACTCGAACATCGTCCGTGTATCAGTCTTAACGCTGCGACGGAATTGATGCCGCCTGGCTGGCGCGTGATCGGCCGTCATTCTCGACCGGGACCAGAAGACTTGCGTAACGTCGTTTCGAAACGCAGCCATCACGCTCGGCATCCGTTGAACAGCAGCGCCCCGGGGATGGCGCGCGGCTCACGGGAGAATCAGAGCTTCATTTCCGGCACGTCCAACTCGACGTTCAATGGCGCCTCGGTCCGGCTCACAATCTCGTCTACGGACACGCCCGGTGCACGCTCGAGCAACTGCAGTCCAGTCGGTGTCACATCTATCACCGCAATGTCGGTGATGATGCGATTCACGACGCGAAGCCCGGTGAGAGGCAGCGTGCATTTGCGCTTGATCTTTGATTCCCCGTCTTTGGCGCAATGATCCATAACAACGACGATGCGTTGCGCCCCGGCAACCAGGTCCATGGCACCACCCATGCCTTTAACCATCTTGCCGGGAATCATCCAATTGGCAATGTCCCCTTCCTGGCTAACCTCCATCGCTCCCAGGATGGCGAGATTGATGTGACCTCCCCGGATCATCGCGAAACTCTCGGCACTATCGAAGATTGCTGCGCCCTTCGCCAGAGAAATCGTCTGCTTGCCGGCATTGATCAGATCGGCGTCCTCCTCCGTCTCGTACGGGAAGGGACCGACGCCCAGCAACCCATTTTCGCTCTGCAGAATAACCTCGACACCGGCGGGAATGTAGTTAGCCACCAGAGTAGGAATGCCGATTCCCAGGTTTACGTATTGGCCGTCACGCAGTTCTCGCGCGGCACGCATGGCCACTTGTTCTCGGGTTAACATGTTATTCCCCTGTCCTAGCCGCAAACATTCGGTCGTGTCGTCCGGCGCTCGATGCGTTTCTCATGACGGCCGACAACCACGTGATGCACATATATACCGGGGGTATCGATTTCATGGGGGCCCAGCGCCCCCACGTCGACCAGCTCTTCCACTTCCGCAACAGTGATGCGACCAGCCATGGCGCACAGCGGATTGAAGTTACGTGCCGTGAGCCGATACTGAAGGTTGCCCAGCCGATCTGCGCGCCAGGCTTTCACCACTGCCCAGTCGGTGCGGATACCGCTCTCGAGAATGTATTTGCGCCCATCGAATTCGCGTACCTCCTTGTTCTCAGCGACAATCGTGCCGACCCCGGTTGGGGTAAAGAAGGCCGGAATGCCAGCGCCACCAGCGCGCAGCCGCTCCGCCAAAGTGCCTTGAGGAGTCAGTTCAACCTCGAGCTCTCCTGAGATGAACTGACGCTCGAACTCCTTGTTTTCTCCAACATAGCTGGAAATCATTTTCTTGATTTGCCGATTGGCGAGCAGAACGCCCAAGCCGAAGCCGTCCACACCACAATTGTTTGATGCAACGGTGAGGTTACGCACATTCATGTCCCTCAGGGCCTGGATGCACAACTCCGGAATTCCGCATAGCCCGAATCCGCCGGCCGCAATCGTCGCACCGTCGCGAATCCCCTGCAGCGCCTCGACTGCATTCGCACGTACCTTATTCATCGTCTGCAACTCCCCTCGATATTGAAGGGCGGTCCGCCCGACCCACGGCGCCCAATTTCAAGAGATTCTACGACATCGAGTGGGTCATATCCTAAGGTTCTTGCCCACGCCGCAACCCGAAGCGACTACGCAATAATGCTGCCGCGCTCCGGAAATAGGCAAAATAGCATCGACACGCCGAAAGGCGCCCTGGGAATGAGACGACGATGCCACATTTGTCTCCAAAGCTGACCCAGCTGTCCGGCCAGGAACATAGGTCGCAGCTTCGCCGCGCGGTAATCGCGGCCACAATCGGCACCGCCATCGAATGGTATGACTTCTTTCTCTACAGTTCCGTTACGGGCCTGGTATTCGCGCGGCTGTTTTTCCCCCAATCCAGTCCGTTGACCGGCGCCTTGCAGGCGTTCACGGTCTACCTCTTTGGGTTTGTGGCAAGACCCATTGGAGCCGCGATATTCGGGCATTTTGGCGATCGGATAGGTCGCAAGTCGACACTGATCCTGACATTGGCCCTCATGGGCATGGCTACCTTCCTCGTTGGCCTCGTACCAACATATGCATCCATCGGAGTCTGGGGCGCGGTCATTCTGACGATCCTCAGATTCATCCAGGGACTCGGTGTCGGAGGTGAATGGGGTGGGTCAGTCCTCCTGGCCATGGAATGGGCGCGTACCAACAAGCACCGCGGCTTCGTGACATCCTGGCCGCAGCTGGGTGTGCCCTTGGGGATGCTCTTGGCAAATCTGGCAGTGTTGCTCTCGAGCCGGGTCTCGGGAGACGGCTTCCTCCAGTGGGGCTGGCGGATTCCGTTTTTACTGAGCATCAGCCTCATCGGTGTAGGACTCTACATTCGCCTGGGAATCCAGGAGACGCCGACCTTCCAAGCGTTGACTGCCCAGGGAGCGACCTCATCACGCCCGGTCCCCGAGGTCATCCACAGGCATTGGAGGGAGATACTTTTATCCGCGCTCGCTCGTACGGTACAGCAAGCATCCTTTTACGTGCTCACTGCCTTTATCTTTTCCTATGGGACAACTGTACTGGGTTCCTCCCGTGACTTCCTCCTGGTCGCCATGATGGCTGCGTCGGTGTTGTCATGCATCACGAACCCCCTTTTCGGATTCCTTTCAGATCGCGTCGGTCGCAAACGGGTCTACACGCTCGGAATCTGGGCAACCGCACTGTTCGCATTTGTCTACTTCGCGATACTCGATACGCGGATACCTGCTTTGATTTTTCTGGCAATCGCGGTATCACTCGTCCCCCACGACATGATGTACGGGCCCCAAGCGGCTCTCATCGCAGAAAGCTTCCCAGCACGTTTGCGGTACTCGGGTGCTTCGCTCGGCTATCACCTGGCGTCCATAATTTCAGGTGGTCCAGCTCCGTTGATAGCTACTGCTCTCTTCGCCCGCTACCGATCCGGCCACGCGATAGCAATATACCTGGCCGCCTGCGCAGTGATCAGCGCCATCGCAACCCGTTACCTGACCGATCACACGAACGAAGAACTCGACGATCGAGACGTAGTGTCCAAAGCGCGATGAATGCCTCACCCTGGCAAAACGCTCTCGACCAATGTGCACCAATAGCTGGCCCCGAGCGGCAGGATCTCGTCGTTGAAATCGTAGCGCGCACTGTGCAGCGAGCGACCGTCTGCCGTAGGACCGTTGCCGATCCAAATGTAACATCCGGGACGCGCCGCGAGCATGAAGGCGAAGTCCTCGCAGCCCATGCTCGGCGGAAGATCGCGGTGGACATTGGCTTCGCCCGCGACTAGCGCAGCGGCTCGGGCGGCCGCCCCGGTCGGCTGCTCGGCGTTGACCGCCGGGGGGATCGGCTTGCGGTAAGTAAAGGAGACTCTTACGCCGTGCGTCGCAGCGACGCCTTCAGAGATTCGTCGCAGAGCCGTCTCGAGCACTTGGCGCAGCCCGGACTTGAAATAACGGCAGGTGCCGCGTAGTACGACCTCTTCCGGGATGACGTTCCAGGTGTTTCCTCCGTGCATCTGCGTGAGGCTGACGACGACCCCCTCCTGGGGATCGACGGTGCGGCTGGCGATCGTTTGAATCGCGCCGATGAGCGCGCCGGCGGCGACAATCGGGTCATCGCCGAGATGTGGCATGGCAGCGTGAGCGCCGCGGCTGCTGATGGTGATTTCGAACTTATCGTCCGCCGCCATGATCGGGCCTGAGCGGACTGCAAATGCACCCACGGGAACGCCAGGCCAATTGTGCATGCCATAGATCGCTTCGACTGGGAAGCGGGTGAACAAACCGGCATCGACCATTGCCTGCCCGCCGCATTCGTTCTCCTCGGCGGGCTGGAAAACGAAGTGGACGGTGCCATCGAAATTGCGTGTATCGGCGAGATAGCGTGCGGCGGCGAGCAGCATTGTCGTATGCCCATCATGTCCGCAGGCATGCATGACGCCGTGATTGGTCGACGCATGCGCGCACCCAGTCTTCTCATGTATTGGCAGCGCATCCATGTCGGCGCGCAGTGCAATAGCACGCTCGCCGCCGCCACAGCGCAACGTTCCGACGACGCCGGTTCCTGCGAGACCACGGTCGATTGGGATGCCGAACTCTGTGAGCTTCGCAGCGACGAAGTCGGAGGTGCGGTGCTCCTTGAAAGCCATTTCCGGATGGGCGTGAATGTCGCGCCGCCACGCTGTCATGTCGGCATGGAACTCGGCGATGCGATCAAGGATGGGCATGAGTCTCTCCGGAAGCAGCTCAGACCCTTGTACTAGTACCCTCGTTTCATGCTGGTGGATTGAACGTTATTGCACTGCCCGAGATATTGTCCGGGCGTCACGCCATAGGCTGCCTTGAACTTGCGAATGAGATGGCTCTGATCGGCAAACCCGGCGGCCGCAGCCGCTATGGCTGGAGGCGCACCGGCCAGCATCAACCATTTGGCATGGCGCAGGCGAAGTTGAGTCTGATAGAGATGTGGCGGCAAGCCTAAGCAGCGCCGGAAGGCGCGGAGCAGATGGAAGCGGTCAACGCCGACGAGAGCCGCAAGCTCCGCCAGCGAAATATCCTCGGAGAAGTTCTCAGCGAGGTAGTCGCGCGCTAGTGTGACAACTCGCGGGGTGCGTGCACGAAGGTTGCTATTCGACGCCGCCTTGCCGTGACGGTGAGCAAGCTCGACAAGCGCAGTGATCAACAGGGTTTCGCGCTCAAGCCTTGCCTCGGGATGCTCAAGGACGCGATGGAGCTGCGAGAGACGGTCGGCAAGCGTTGCGTCGCTGACGACTGCATGCGGGAAGAACGGCGTCGCTACGCGTCGCCCCGCCGCCTCCTCAATTGCTGCGGTAAGCACGGCGCCGTCGACATAGACCATGCGATACGAATAGTGGCCATCGTGAGTGACTGGACCGCCGTCATGAGCGACGTCGGGATTGACGATGACGACGCGTCCCGGAATGGCAGTCCACACCTCGCCGCGCGCCGCGAAGGCATGCGCGCCCGCCTCGACGACGCCGAGCGCATAGCCCTCGTGAGAATGCCGTGCGTAGCGATGGGTGCTGCCGTCCGCCCGCAGGAGATCGACGCCACCGAACCCGTCCAGCCGCCAATAGCGCGAAGGCATGCGCTCATCCGAAGGAATCCAGCGGGTATTTTGGCAGATGCTGGTTCACTGATCGACAACTGGGGTGATGCCGTCCGCGTACATAAGCGTTGATCCTATGCACGATAATTGGATTCGAGATCGCACGTTGCACCTCCGCAGGGCGCAACCTTGGACAAGCGGGTCCACGCTTTAGCGTTCACCTGATTGGCATCGGCGGCCTGGCGATGTCCGACCAGGGTGACGCGGTCTAAGACCGCCGCCTCGCTCACCGCGACCTCGTCGCGCCAGAACCGCGGCACCAGGCCGGAGGCTATTGACGCGTGGCGACGCGCAGCCGTTCGATTCCCGCGAGAAAATCATCCGGGATAGGCACGGGCCCGTTCGCACCGGATACGACCAGGGTGACTTCTGCGTACAGGGCGCTGCGCCCGTTTTGCCGCCCCACCTGTGCCATGGTGAACGAAGTGCGTCCGATCGCGACTATGCCCATAAAGACTTCGACCACCCCCGGATGGTGCAGCTCGACGGCAAACTCAATCCTCAGGCCAGCGACTGCCGAGCGGAAGCCTGCACCCAGGGTGGGCAGCGCTGCGCGTTGACTGAAGCTTACCCGCGCTTCCTGCAAAATGACTCCCGCGGCAGTGTTGTTGACATGCCCCAGCACATCCAGGTCATTGAAGCGGATAGGCACATCGACCCTGATCGGGAAATCGACCGCGTCGAGGCGCTCCCTATCGATCCTGGACGGCTGGAACACGTGCAAGTCCGGATGACATGACAGACTCCTTCACCAG
>JAQGOF010000222.1 GCA_028293745.1 Gammaproteobacteria bacterium
CCCGGATCATCACGCGAGCCGAGGGCGTGTATCTGTACGACTCCGAGGGCGAACGCATCCTCGATGGCATGGCGGGACTGTGGTGCGTCAACATCGGCTACGGCCGCCGGGAACTGGCCGAGGCGGCTTACCGGCAGATGCTCGAGCTGCCTTACTACAACAGCTTCTTCAAGAGTGCCCACCCGCCGGCTATTGAGCTTGCGAGCCTGCTCGCGCAGGTGACACCTCCGCAATTCAAACGCGTGTTTTACGCAGGTTCCGGATCCGAGGCGAATGACACCATCGTACGGATGGTGCGCCGGTACTGGGATGTACGCGGCGAGCCTGGCCGGCAGATCATCATCAGCCGCGAAAATGCCTATCACGGCAGCACGATGGCGGGCGCAAGCCTGGGCGGCATGAAGCCGATGCACGAGCAGGGCGGCATACCGATTCCGGGCATCGTGCACATCGAGCAGCCGTATTGGTACGAGAACGGCGCCGGCCTGTCACCGGAGGAGTACGGCATCCAGGCCGCGCGGCGGCTGCAGGAGAAGATCGAACAACTGGGCGAGAAGAGTGTGGCCGCCTTCATTGGCGAGCCCATCCAGGGCGCCGGCGGCGTCATCATTCCGCCGGAAACCTACTGGCCCGAGATCCAGCGCATCTGCGATCACTACGGCATGCTGCTCGTGGCCGATGAAGTCATCTGCGGCTTCGGCCGGCTGGGTCACTGGTTTGGCAACGAGCGGTTTGGATTCAGGCCCGATCTGATGACCCTGGCGAAGGGCATCACCTCGGGATACCAGCCCTTGGGCGCTGTGATGGTCAGCGACCGCGTCGCGGATGTCCTGATCGACAAAGGAGGCGAGTTCCATCATGGATTCACGTACTCGGGACATCCAGTGGCCTGCGCCGTCGCCGTACGTAACATTCGCATCCTGCAGGAGGAAGGCATCGTCGAGCGGGTGCGAAGTGACACCGGTCCGTATCTGCAGAAGCGGTGGCGCGAGTTGGGCGAACATCCGCTGGTTGGGGAAGTGCGTGGGGTGGGGTTCATTGGGGCACTCGAGCTGGTTGCGGACAAAGTCACCCATCGCTTCTTTCCGGACCGGGGCGATGTCGGGTTGATTTGCCGCGATCACTGCTTTTCCAACGGACTGGTGATGCGCGCCGTGCGCGACACAATGGTCATTGCACCTCCGTTGGTGATGGAGCGCGCGCAGATTGACGAGCTCATCGAGAAGGCGTGGCGCTGCCTCGATCTCACCGCACGCGATCTGAAGAACCAATAGGCAGGCCGCTTGGGCGGCCCGCTTGCCGGCCGCACCTTGGTGGCCGCGCCCTTATGTGAAGCGGGCCAAATGCCACTCACGCTGCCGCAGGCGCGGCAGGGGTTGCTAATGTCCGTGGTATCCTCCGGCCGAGGAGGTTGCGACGCACAAGCCCTATCCCAGGTCAGGGTAATCCCGGGCCGTCGCTACACGCCAGCAATGCGGGTCGTCTTCGCAATCATCGGCGCGGTCCTCGGACTCAGCCTGGCCAGTAGCTCGCACGAGCTGTTTGGCGTACTGCTCGGCGGTTTCGCAGGCTTTGGCATCGCCGAGCTCGGCGCACTGCGAGTCAAGCTCAAAGAGTTGGAAAATGAATTGGCCGCGTTGCGCAAATTCGCGGCGTTCCAGTCGAGGCCCGCGGACGAGAGTCAACGAGCCACCGCCGCCCAAGGTTCCGCAACGCAACCCACGGCCGGATGGAGTGCTGCCGCGGCATCCGCGCCGGAAGCGGCGCCGGGGCCAACACACATTCCGACGCCGGTCCGGACCGTGGCGCCTGATTCAGTGCCCCCAACATCGCCGGCGGGCAGCGGCGAGGCAGGGCCCGCCTCCGGGTCGGGGCGCCGCGATCAACCTTCGAGCGGCGGCGGGGCAATCGACTCCATTGTCGGATACATTCGCGACTACTTCACCGGCGGCAACACACTCGTCCGTGTTGGCATCATCATCCTGTTCTTCGGCGTGGCATTCCTGCTCCGCTACGCCGCCGAGCACTCGCACGTCCCGATCGAGTTCCGCCTCTGCGGGGTCGCCCTCGGCGGCGTCGTACTGCTGGTGTTGGGTTGGAGACTTCGGACCAGGCGCGCGGGTTACGCGCTGGCCCTGCAGGGTGGCGCGGTTGGAATACTCTACCTGACCGTCTTTGCCGGTCTGCGGATCTACTCCGTGCTGCCGCCGGGGGCCGCTTTCGCCTTGCTCGTCGTCCTCGCCGCCTTCTCGGCGGCCCTGGCCGTTCTGCAGAACTCGCAGTCCTTCGCGGTTCTCGCGGTCACCGGCGGCTTCCTCGCACCCATTCTCGCCTCGACCGGGCAGGGTGACCATGTCGTCCTATTCAGTTACTACGCCGTGCTCAACGGCGGCATCCTGGCGGTCGCCTGGTTCAAGGCGTGGCGGCCGCTCAATCTCGCCGGCTTTCTGTTCACCTTCGTCATCGCAAGCGCTTGGGGTGTGTTGAGTTACCAACCCCTGCTGTTTGCAACTACCGAGCCGTTCCTCATCCTCTTTTTCCTGTTCTACGTGGCGATTGCGATCCTGTTTGCCTCACGGCAGCCCCCCGAGTTGCGAGGCTACGTTGACGGCACGCTCGTGTTCGGCAACCCGATGGTGGCATTCGGTCTGCAGTCCGGAATGCTCCACGACCGGCGCTTTGCGCTCGCATACAGCGCACTCGCGTTGAGCGCTCTGTATCTTGCTATCGCCACGTTGCTGCACCGAAGCCGCCAGGCATCCCAGCGGCTGCTGGTCGAGGCATTCATGGGGCTCGGAGTTCTGTTCCTGACTCTCGCCGTCCCACTCGCCCTCGACGGACGTTGGAGCGCGGCTACCTGGGCTCTGGAAGGCGCCGCACTGGTCTGGATAGGTTGCCGGCAGGACCGGCGACCGGCGCGCGCCTTTGGCGCACTCCTGCAGATCGCGGGAGGTGTGATCTTCTGCTTCGATCTCGATGCTCCCCACGGCAACGTTCCGATTCTCAACAGCGCGTTTCTGGGAGGCGTGATGGTCAGTGCGGCCTCGGTCTTCTCGGCCGCCATGCTGGAACGCCACCGCGAGCGGTTGGCCGGGTTTGAGATCGCAGTGGCTCCCATCCTGTTTTTCTGGGGACTTCTGTGGTGGTTGTTCAGCGGACTGACCGAGATCCAGCGGCGGGTTCCGGAGCAGTACGAGGCGGCCGCCGGCCTGTTGTTGATGGCCGTGACCGCGGTGCTCGCGAGTGGCCTGCACCAGCGCACCCGGATGAGCTTTGCCAGGGTCCCGGCCATCGGGCTGCTGCCGGCAATGCTGGTGTATGCCGGAATCGCTGTTCTGGAAGTGCATCACCCGTTTGCCGATGGGGGCTGGGTTTCGTGGCCTTTGACGTTCGCTGCCTTCTATTTCGTATGCAGGCGTCATGAGGGTGAGCCGGGGCGGGTGCTCGCGGATTTCCTGCATGTGGGCTCGGCATGGTTGCTGACGGCACTGGTCAGTTGGGAAGTCGCCTGGGCGATCGACAAGGGCGTTGCCGGGGGTGGTTCCTGGCCGGTGATCGCGTGGGCGCTGGTACCCGCCGTCGCTCTGTTTGCGCTACCGCGACTCGCCCAACGAGCCGCCTGGCCGATCGGAATACATCGAGAGGCTTACATAGGCTTTGCGGGTGTTGGGTTGGCTTTATATCTCGCGATATGGAGCGTCAGGACCAATGTCTCGCTCCCCGGCGATCCCTATCCGCTTCCTTTCGTGCCGCTGTTGAATCCATTGGATCTGGCGGAGCTGTTCGTTCTCATGGTGTTGCTGCGCTTCTGGTTGTATCTGCGCTCCGCGCGTCTCGCCAGCTACGAGGATTTGAAAGAGGAAACGGTATTTGCGGCGCTGGCGGTGCTGACTTTCATGTGGCTCAATGCAGCCCTGCTCAGGACGATACACCACTGGGCCGGCGTGCCGTTCGAGCTGCAGGCCATGCTCCGCTCGACACTGGTTGAAACGTCGATCTCCATCTTCTGGGCCGTACTGGCACTCACGACGATGCTGGCGGCCACCCGCACTGGCGCCCGTGTCGTCTGGCTGACGGGCGCGGGCCTGTTAGGCGTTGTTATCGCCAAGTTGTTCCTAGTTGATCTATCACATGTTGGTACGATCGAGCGCATCGTCTCGTTCGTCGGTGTCGGATTGCTGATGCTCGTCATCGGGTACTTCTCGCCGTTGCCGCCTGCCTTGGAAGTCGCGTCAGAACCCGCACGGGCGCGCGTATGAAGCCATTCGCCACGTTGTCCGCTTGCGCACTTGTGATTGGAGCGTCCCTGGCAGTCGCCCGGGATCATGACGGCTCCTCGCCGAATGACTTTGCGTATCGCATGCAAGTGCTTGGCAGTGCCGATTCCGCCGCGTACAGGGTGGCATTGCCTCTGGCCCTGTACCGGAAAATCGTACACGCCAATCTGTCCGACCTTCGGGTCTTCAATGCAGCTGGCGAGCAAGTGCCGTTTGCCATCGAACGTCCCGCATCGGGGACGGTGTCCAATGCCGCTACGGCGCTCTCCCTTTTCCCGCTCCAGGACGACTCGAGCGCAACACTCGACGCAGTCAGGGTCACCATCGAATCCGGCAGAGGCGCCATCAACGTACAAACGGGCGCCCAGACCCCGCCAACCGGGCGGATCAACACGTACCTGGTGGATGGCCGCTCCCTGGATACCGCTGTTGCCGCGCTTCGGATGGAATGGCCGGAGGATGCCGCGGACTTTGCAGGCCGCGTGAGAGTCGAAGTGAGCGACAGCCTGGGAGACTGGAGATTCGTGGCGGGAGCGGCGCCCGTCGCGAATCTTCACTCCGGAGCCGGGCGGCTCGTCGAGCAACGGGTGGAATTTTCGCCAACCAAGGCCAAATACTGGCGCCTGTCGTGGGTTGGGCCGCCGGCTCCGTTCGTACTGACGTCCGTGCTTGCGGAGCCCGCCAGGCAGAACGTCGAGGCCCGTCATAGCAGCCGCAACTTCTCCGCCGCTCCGTCAAAAAAAGTTCCGGGCGAATTCGAATACGACCTCGGGGCACGCCTGCCGGTTGATCGCGTCAATCTCGAGTTACCCGACACCAACACCGTCGTTGAAGTCGAATTGCTGTCACGAACCTATACCACTGACACCTGGCACACGGTTCGCCGTTGTGGCTTTTATCGTCTGAAGAGCGACGGCGAGGAACTTCGCAACGGCCCGGTCTCAGTGGCGTTGAATACCGACCCTCACTGGCTCTTGCGTACCAATCCCAAATCAGGTGGGCTCGGGAGCGTTGCCCCACACCTGGTCGTGGAGTGGGTTCCGCACGAGGTAGTATTCGTGGCGCGTGGAGCCGGACCCTTCTATGTTGCGTACGGGAGCGCTACTGCGGATTCCGCAGCGGTCTCTCTTGCTGTTCTCCCGAAGAACGTCTCGATCGCGCCCGCATCGTTATCCGAGCCCGAGACACTGGGCGGGGATATTCGACTGATTCCACCGCCCGCGCCGTACGCTTGGAAAGCGGCGCTCCTGTGGGCCGTTCTGCTTGCAGGTGCCGGATTGCTCGCCTGGATGGCCTTTCGGCTGTCCAGGGACTTTTCGCGAACCTAGCTGTCGGCAGGCTACAACAGTTTTTCCCACAGTCGCCAGAACTGTTCGCGGATCTTCGTGAGCGTCGAGCGCTTGCGCCAGGTCTGAAGGTCGATGGCCTTGGCATTGCGCAGGTCGTCCAGGAACAGCGCGGAGAGCTGCTCGCCCGTGTCCTTGCCCAGCACCACTGCGTCCACCTCGTCGTTGAACAGGACGCTGCGATAGTCAAAGTTGGACGACCCCGTGATCGACCATACCCCGTCGACCACCATGGTCTTGGAATGCAGAATTCCATCGTCACGCTCATAAATCTTCACACCCGAATGCAGAAGCGCCTCGTAATGCGAATGCTGGACATGCAAAGCGGGGGATGAATCGCTATGCGCCGGCAACAGCAGCCGCACATCGACCCCGCGGCGGGCCGCATGTATCAAATCCTCCTTTTCGCGGTGAGTGGGCGCGAAGTACGCCGCGGTGATCCAGATGTTCTTTTCCGCGTTGCGAATCGCAGACAGCACCGTCACGTAATAACGTGACTTCAGGCGCTTGGGCGTACTGCCGATGATTCGGACTACCTCGCTTCCATCTGCGGCGGGTTGGGAGGAGTCATCCTCGGAGGCCAGCTCAGGGCGTCCCTGCTCGCGCCAGTGCTCCTGAAACAACTTCTCGAGCTCGATGACCACGGGTCCGGAGATCTCCAGGTCCGTGTCGTGCCAGACATCCTGTGGAGCTGCGAGCAGCGAGCTGCCGGGTCCACTCTCGTAGGTGGAGCTGAGGTTGACCCCGCCGACTATCACCACTGAGCCATCGGCAATCAGCATCTTGCGATGGTCGCGATCGTTGAGAGAGAAGTGCCCCCCCGCGTGCAGCGGGTTGGGTGGATTGAATTGCACGACCTGTATGCCAGCAGCCTCAAGTCGCGTGAAGAAATCTGCAGGAGTGCTGATGGAGCCAATCCCGTCGTAGATGAGATAGATCCGTACTCCCTCCTGCGCCTTCTGTATGAGAAGACGCCCGAGCTGTTCGCCGTTACAGCTCACGTCCTCGAAAATGTAGTACTCCAGATACAGGTAGTGTTTCGCGCCGTGAATGGCCGCGAACATCGCGGGGAATGTCTGCGCGCCATCACGCAGGATACTCACCTGGTTGCCCGCAAACAGCGGGCTTTCCGCAACCGCCTGCTCAACTGCCAGGTGGCGCTCCAGCGCGCCGGCATCCGGCGCCTGCGCCGCCAGGCGGGTGAGAACGGCCTTGGATTGTTTCTTCGAGAGCGGGCCCCGCGCTCCCATGATTTCGATTTCAGCTTGCGAGTGAGTACCTCCCAAAGTCTCGTCGAACACAGGAACGTTCGCGCACGAGGCGAGGAGCAGACATCCGAGCAGGACTGTTATTCGCGCTCGTACAGCTGCATGGCGCGAATCACCCATGGACATGACCGGCATGTATTCCATCCATGTCACTGTTTGCACACATCGCAATCTGAGTTCGGATGACGTAGGTTCCTCCTCCAACAAGGAGGGCTACCACAATGCACCCATCAAGCTCACGCGCAGCGACTGGTCTCACGGCGGTGTTGATTTGTGTCACATCTGTTCTTTCTACGGCGGCGTCCGCGCAGACCAACCCCGACCCAGGCAAGACCGAGCGTCTCAACCTACAGATGCAGGCCGCGGCGGCGGCCGCGGCCGGACATAAGCCGCCGGCCCCACCGGCGACTCCAAATCCCGACTGTACGCTGATCATCCCCAAGAATGCGCTGACCGCCGCCGGGCTGGCAACACCGTACCAGCTCACGGCGACGAATCCCGGCCTGGGCGCGTGCAACGAGTCGAATACCGCGCAGTCTGCTTTCGTGCAGGCGGCGATTTTCGATCCGGCGACCGGCGCGATCTCAATCTACAACCCGATCGTCGTGGACAAGGGTGACAACCCGTTGGTGCCCCCCGTCGTGCCGGTATTGCCAAATGGCGCCATCGTGGCTACCTGGTTTGGATACAACGCCAACAATCTGACCCTCAAATCCACGCCCGGCGATGATAGTTTGTCCGATGCCAAATGCGTCAATGGCTCGAATGGCAACGTGTTCGGCCAGTTCGCATACTGTAACGCTCCGGCGTTCTTTACCGCGGCAAATGCGGCCATCGCCAGCGGCAAGTTGAAGGTTCCCGCCTCGGGAACCGCCATCGACGGCAAGCCGTGTCCGACGGTACGCGACTTCTCCGTTGTCGACCAGGATCAAAGTGACAACGTGACCACGCTGTACCTCGTTTCGCCCCGCGGACACATTTCGCAATTCACGGCGAAGAACCACGCGGCGCATCCCAGTTCCGTACCCCTCGGCAATCCGAGCGACAACCGTCTGACGGACGTGTTCGTACAGCCCGCCCTCGGCTGTAAGCCCTGGGTTGCACCGGATCTCGCCGATCCCGGCTCGATGGTGCCGGCTCTGCCCTTGAACGAGCTGCAGGCCCGGGCCAACCAGCCTGCGCCTGTAGCCATGGTCCCAGAGGGGGATCCCATGACGCTCCTCAACGGCAATTCGAGTCTCACGAAGACCAACCTGTACCGGCAAGGGGTCAATATGCCTACCGTAGACTCGCAACACGACGCCGATACCGGGCGCTACTGCCGCCAGCTGCTGCGAATTTCTCCGCAGCGGATGCTCGCGAACCAGAAGGCGCTGACGGCTTTCAAGAGTCCGGACGCGGGGGCTGCAAACTCGCTGTTCACGTTCCTGGCGCAACGTTTCGTCGCGGCATATCAGCTCCTCGATTGCCAGAACCTGGTGAACCTGGCGAACCCGGTCAGTGTGTCGGTCGACGGTAACGGCGTTGCAGTCACCGCCAAGGTGAATACCTCCGCTCTGAGCAAGATCGTGGACAGACTCCAGTCGCAGAAGGCCGACGATGACGCGGCCGACAGTGTCGATCGGGAGAGACGCTCGGCGCTGTGAGACTTGTGCTGTGAAACTGGGGCGGCGGCTCGTTTGCAAGGGTTTTTCGGTGCCGTGCGAACGAGCCGCCGCTGGAGCGGTCAGGGGCCGACGATGCTTAGCACCGCCGGTTCGACATTCCAGCCGCGGATCTGGATCCGGGAGCACTGAGCGCCCGCCGGACAGCGGATGTTCACTCTTCGGGGTTCGCCGGGCAGCACGGTTACGTAGTTGTCGCTGTACAGGACTGGCAACGCGCGGTTTCCCTCCGGATCGACAGCAGTGAGTTTGGCGGCGAGCGCCGGGACGCTGCCGTGATTTTCCAGCTCGACACTGACAACTGTCTGTCCATCTTGCCGCACAGCGTGTGCGCTCACCGTTAGATTCTGACGCGCCAGTGAGTTGAGCTTCTGCTGACTGGCCTCTTCGCGGCCCTGCCAGTAGATGTTTTCCGAAATTCGCTCACCACCCGGCTCATCGAGCGTCAGAACGACCAGCACCAGGTCATTTTGCGACAGCATTGTCGCCAAATCGAGCCGGTTCAAAGTGGTGATGGCATTGGCCGACGCGCTGACCTTGTCAGAGCGATGCGTCAACAGGCGGCCATCCAATGAGAATACCCGGCTGGTCAGCGTCAGGTTGCGACGGTCCCGCCGGGTCGTGTTGACTACCGCAAGGCTGTAGTCCGGCAGGTTCATCTGCGCGTGCACGGGCTCGCAGGCTGACTTCACACCGTAATAAGACGCCTGCGTGTCGTAGTCTGAGCTGTATATCTGCCAGGTGTTGCTCGGCCACGACGGGTGTGTCATCCACAGCAACCGGCCGCTGTTTTGCGTCCACAGGTGCGCCTGGAAGCCTTCGAACACAGCGCGATAAGTGACGTAGTTCATCATCTGCGCCTTGCGCTCGAAATCGGCAAGGCTGGTCGGCGCGCCGAGCTGCCGTTCCATCGAGGTCATGAAGCTCGCAACGTCGCCATTACCGCCGAAATGCCAGTCGTGATAGGCGAGCGTGTCACTGATCGGCCAGCGGTCTGCCGGGGGAATCGAAGCTTCCAGCGACTCCAGCGTTGACAGGGAGGGCGTTCCGACTTCGACCGAGAATCCTCGCGCGAGCTCGGTGAAGTATTGGTACGGCGGACGATAGTTGTACGGCCCGCTTCCCTGCAGGTTCACATTATTCGAGCTTCCGGTGTAGTGGCGGGTGCCGTCGAGGCTCGCGATGAGGTCCGCGAGACCCTCGTTGATGATGGGCTGTGGGACGCCCTCGTTGCGTCCGAACCAGACGGCGATGCAGGGATGATTGCGGTAGCGCAGCAGCACTTCGCGCGCGTTCGCGAGGAACAGCTGCGGGTCCTGCGGCTCGACCTGGAAGTCCTGGGTGGAGGCCCAGAAGTCATTGAGCACCAGCAGGCCATATTCATCCGCCAGGTCGTAGAACACCTCTTCGGTGTTCTGGCCGAGCCAGTTGCGGATGATGTTGAGATTGGCGGCTTGATGCAGGCGGAAATACGGCTCGAGCCGCTGGCGGGATACGCGCTTGAGCATGTCATCCGTGCCCCAGTTGCCGCCGCGCGCGGCGATCGGGACTCCGTTGACTCGGATGACCAGGTAGGGGGCCAGGGATTGCGTCGGTACGTCGTGAACGGCTGGTGATGACTCACCGGCGGCCGTGAGTGATTCGGCCCATCCGTTCGCTGTCTTCTTGATTGCTTCGTGGCGAACGTCAACGAGCCTTTCGGAGCGCGCCGAGCCCGCTGTCGGATCGACCTCGACCCGTCGCAGACGACCCTGATGATCAAACAAGGACAGCTCGTAGGTCAGTTGCCGGATGCCGAAGCGGAGCGAGCGGCTGTCGGAAGGCTGGCCGTTCTCGGTCACCGACAGTGTCATCTCGTACAATTCCGGTCGGCCATAGCCGTTCGGCCACCACAGCCGTGGCTGATGCAGGTGCAGTTGCGCAAACTCCCCTGGCGTCAGCTTGATCTGCGAGATCCCAGGGGCAAGGGTCACGGACTTCCTCACCGTCACGCCTTCGAAGCGAGCCTCTATGACCGCAGCCGTCTGCGTACCGCGATGATTCTCGATACCGACCTCGACAGAGACTTCCGCCGCGTCTGTTTTCGGCAACGGCAATCTCGTGACGATGTGTGGGTCGAGGATCTTGAGCGCTCCAGTCGCTTCCAGCTCAACCTCCTGCCACAGTCCCGTGTTCCGATCGCGAATGCCCGGAATCCAGTCCCAGCCTTCGGCAGCGACGAACGTCGGTCCGTCAATGGCGAGATTGCCGCCGTTTTCGCCGGGTCCGGCGGCGATGGATTCCTCGTGTGGGATGCCGGGATGGGGCGGTGGCGAAACACGCACGGCCAGTACGTTGCGACCTGCGCTCTTGAGCTGCCCGGTCACATCGAATATTCCGCGGGTGAACGCGCCCTTGATCTGACCCAGGCGCGTGCCGTTCAACCAGACTTCGGCGTAGTAGTTGATTCCCTTGAACGTGAGTGTGAATCGCTTGCCGTCGAGGTTGGGTGGCACATCGAAGGTGGTGCGATACCAGTAGTCCTGGCGGCTGAGGCTTTCCGGAATGGCCATGTTGTTGAGGCCATAGGTCGGATCGGGGTAGACACCGCGTGCTATCAGCGTGGTGAGAACCGTCCCCGGAACGACTGCTGGGTACCAACTGGTATCGTTGAATTCGGGAACCGACAGTTGTGGCCCGCCGGCCGCGACGCGCGGTGCTGCAGCCAGCTTCCATGCGCCAATGGTCCAGGAGTGGTCGCTCGATGGATTCAGCGGTAGAGCAGGTGCGTCGTCTTTGCTGGGAACAGGGTGAGAGGGCGAGGTATTCGCTTTGGGCAGCGTCCACGGATCCTGGGGCACCTGTAAACCTCGCCAGGCGTGCTCCTGCCACGGCCAGCCGGCGCCCACGTTCTGCAAGACGATCAATGCAAAGTCAGGCCGTTCGCCCGCCAATTGCCTGACGCCGTCCTGACTCAACGCGGTTGCCTGGAGCTGAAAATGCGCAAGCGAGCCACCGAAATGTGAGTCGGATCCCGTGGGTGCGAGCATCAGAACGGGATTTGCAGCGGGCAGGGGCTTCGTGATCGGCCGCGAGCCTGCGAGTTGACCGTCCACATACAATTGCACCGATCGGCCGTCGTAGGTCGCCGCAATCGCCTGCCAGGTTGCGACGTGCAGCGGTCGGTCGGCTGTGACCTCCGCGCCTGGTACGCGCAGTTGGAGTTTGCCGTCGCGGAGGGCCAGGCAGCGGCACGCTGTCGCAGATGTTCCACCGACGGCAGCGATGAGGACATCTCCCGATTGCTCCAACGTGGGCTGCAGCCACCCGCTGAGGGACCAGGAGCCGTTCGCCGCCAGGGCCGGGCTGTCCGCCGCGAGCGGTCGCGTCAGCCCGACACCCCCCTCGAGAAAGGTCAGGTTGTAGGGGCCGAGGTTGTTGGTGGCCTCTGGAGTGGTTGCACCCGAAAGGCAGGCGATGCCGAGCCACATGAATACGAACGCTGCAAGTTGCCGGTGACATGAAATCGCCATGCCTGATTCCCTCGCTGAAACGTCCTGCGGATGCTTATGGGCGCTGGAGCAAAGCGCAGATGGGTGCCCGCAACGCCGTCCGGACTTCAGGCCCCGACTGGGTGAAGGCGATATAACCCCGCTTGCCACCGTAGTGGGGCCACTGCGGCAGGCCGGGTCCGTTCGGATCGCCGTGCAGGATGAAGTTGACCCAGTAGCTCTGCAGCAGCGGGCGCACCCCATCCACGCTGATATTCAGCGGCCGATTGTCCAGGATGAACGTGAGCTCCGAGCCATGGTCGATGCGCAACTGTCCGGGCGCGGCGCGTTCCATCTGAAAGCGCCAGACTCGCTGGCCCGAGGCCGCGTGGGTCGCTGCGGTGAATTCGGCCGGGCATCGGAACGTATCGTCGGCAGCAATCTGCATGGCCGTGCTGCCCAGAATCGGGTCATCCGGCGGCTGTGTGCCGTCGTGCAGCCCGTACAGTCCCAGCGCCTGGTCGCTGAATGGCCCGAATATCCGCGCCAGCGCGCGCCGTACGGCTGAATCTCCCCCATACAACGTCAGCTCCTGCGCGGTGTTGCCTATCAACAGCGGCACGCGGGCGGACTTGCCATTCTTCAACAGGTCAGCGGGCGCGCCTGTTACGATCCAGCCGTCCATGACCGGTTGCAGAAACAGGAAGCTGTTGTCGGCGAGCGTGGGGGACTCGAGCAACATCTGGGCATCGAGCAGCTTGCGTGCGTCGGTGGCGCGCAAAGCCTCGATCTGGGATTCGTCCTGCGTCACGCCGGCAAGCTGCGCAAACGCCGCACCGAGTCTCTCATTCTCCGCCAGAGTACGCGCCGGCAAGCCGAACCCTGCCGTGCCGCTCTGTTGAATTGCGCGCGCAAACAAACCACGCGCGCGGGGCGACAGCAGCAACAGACCTGCGTCCTGGGCGCCGGCGGAGTGGCCGGCGATGGTCACCGAAGCAGGATCCCCGCCAAAAGCCGCAATGTTGCGTTTTACCCATTCCAACGCCGCGATCTGATCCATGAGGCCAAAGTTGCCGCTGGCGCCGTGCGGTGATTCGCGAGTCAGCTCCGGATGGGACAGAAAGCCAAATACACCGAGTCGATACTGCACGGTCACGACGACGATGCCGCGATCCGCGAGTCCCGAATCGATCACCCAGCTCGCCGCTCCCGCCCAGTTGGCGCCACCGTGAATCCACACGAGCACGGGCAGCCGGGCTTTGCGATTGACGCGCGGGGTGCGTATGTCCAGATACAGACAGTCTTCCTCACTGCGTTCCGCCTCCGCGCGATTCCAACCAACAAAGGCCTGCAGACAGGTAGGGACGGGCTGTACGGCGGAATGAGTTCCCGCCGGCTGAGGGAGGGGCTGCGGAGGCTTCCAGCGCAGTGCGCCGACCGGCGGCTGGGCGTATGGAATCCCGCGAAACACGGCGCTGCCGCTGGAAGTCCATTCTCCCTGGTATCGCGTCCGCCCCACATTTGCTACTGGGGGACCCGGGGCGGCAGGACCGGCCATGGCCGGTCCCTTGGCTGCGCAGGCCGTGGTCACCGCCAGGCACCAAACCAGGGACCCAACACCGAGCACGGCGCCCGCCGATTTCACATATGAGAAGCCCAACATCCTCCCCCTCGCCGCAGGCTCGCGCATGCGTCCACAGCCCACGGAATAAAGAAAGTATATATAATTAATCGTTGACATGCCGCGGGGCGCGGCGCAAGGTGGCCGCTGGGTGTATCGGGCATAATGGCTGACAATCAGAAATTCGACGGCTCCCCGGAAGAGAGCCGCGACGGCGGCATGCTTCTGTCGGGTACGAACCTCGAGCGCGCCGGCGATCACAACCAGCGCGTCACACTGCATGCCATCCGCGTCAACGGACCGATCACCCGAACTGACCTTGCTGACATCACCGGCCTCACGCCACCCGCGATCGCAAATATTACCAAGCGGCTGATGCAGGACAACCTTATAAAGGAGGCGGGCAGGGTTCGCGGCGCCCGCGGCCAGCCGCCGCTCAAGCTCGTGATCAATCCGGACAGCTGGTTCTCGGTCGGCGTGAACGTGGACCGCGACCACATGACCCTCGTGGTGTTGGATTTTCAGGGAACCGTGCGGGCCCGCTCTTCGCGCGAGATTCAGTTCGCCCTCCCGGGCACGGTGCAGAGCTTCTTCCAGCGCTCGATCGGACACCTCCTCGACAAGGCCTCGATCGCGGCTTCCCAGCTGGTTGGGATTGGCGTTGCTTTTCCGGACGACATTCAGCAGGTCGAGCTGCCCGATCAACCGCAGGAGTATGCGGCCTGGGGCTCAGTCACGGTGCAGCAGTTGTTCACCAGTCCACTGAAGGTTCCCGTGTTCGTCGAGAACGACGCGGCGGCTGCGGCAATGGGGGAGATGCAATTCGGCCGCGGCCACCAATACCAGAGTTTCTTCTACATTCTGATCACTGCGGCGCTCGGCGGCGGTCTCGTCATCGACGGACATTACTTTCGCGGCGCGAATGGCCGCAGCGCCGAGCTCGGCTGGTTGCGTGGGCACGATGGGTTTTCGCGCACACGACAGCTGCAGAACATCGTGTCACTGTCGGCGCTGAACAGCCGGCTGGCTGCCCAGGGGTACCGGGTGTCTTCGCCGCGGGGACTGACACGGCTCGATGCCGGCGGGCAGGCCATCGTCAGCACCTGGGTCGAGACTGCGGTCGAGGCATTGCTCGAGACTCTGTTGGCCATCAACTGTCTGATCAATCCGCAGGCCGTTCTCATCGGCGGCCGGCTGCCCGCGAGCATCGTCGAGGAGCTTGCGCGGCGCTTGAACGAGCGGCTGCTACCGTACGCGGCAACGATGCCCGCAATTGCACCTGTTGAACGGGCAGTGATGTCGGATGACGCGCCCGCGGTCGGCGCCGCCATCCTGCCGTTCACTCACAGGCTTCTGCCAACACGCTCTGCTTTGATGAAGGTTTCAGGGGGGTAATAGCACGTGGACCAGGATTCTTCGAGGTCGGGAAACAACTTGCGCGCCGCGTTCATCGCGGTCACCACGCTGTTCTTCGCGTGGGGATTCATCACTGCAATGATCGATCCGCTGATTCCGTCAGTGCGCGCGATCTTCAATCTCAGCTACACGCAGTCGATGTTGACGCAATTCGCGTTCTTCATGTCCTACGGCATCGTGTCATTGCCTGGCGCGGCCCTGGTCGCGCGTGCGGGCTACGGGCGCTCGATACTGATTGCGCTCGTCGCGATGATCGTGGGGTGTCTCGTCGTTCCGGTGGCGACTTCCGTGCATCGCTACGAACTGGTGCTCGTGGCCCTGTTTATCATCGGATCCGGAATCACGGTGCTGCAGCTGGCCGCGAATCCCCTGGCGGCCGTGTTGGGCTCGCCCGAGCGATCGCACTTCAGGCTCACCTTCTCGCAGGCATTCAACTCCCTGGGGACCGTCATAGCGCCGTACCTGGGCTCGATGCTGATGCTCCATGGCGGGGTGTTCGAGAAGGGCGGTTCTGCGGCCGATGCCGTGGCCAGCAGGGAAGTCTCACTGCGCAGCATCGATACGTCATTCCTGTGGATAGCAGCGATGATCACCCTGCTTGCGGTGTTCATCTGGCGCTTCTCGGGCCGATTGAACCGCGCTGCGCCGCCGCCTGCACCGGCTCATGATTCCATACTACACGCGTTGCAATCTCGCTGGGCGCTGCTGGGCTCCGCGGCGATTTTTCTCTATGTCGGCGCGGAAGTCTCGATAGGCAGCACCCTGATCAACTTCCTGCATCAGCCCGACGTGCTCGACGTGACGTTGGAAAAAGCCGGTAAGTTGACGGCCTTATATTGGCTAGGTGCGATGATCGGTCGGTTTGTCGGCAGCGCTCTGCTGACCCGGCTGCGAGCCACTATGCTGCTGGGCGCAGCGGCCGCTACTGCGGCGATTCTGTGCCTGTCAGTAAGCCAGGGGGCAGGGATGGTTGCCGCGGGTTGCGCCATTAGCGTGGGCTTGTTCAATTCGATCATGTTCCCGACGATCTTCACGCTGACACTGGAGCGTAGCTCGGCCTCAGCGGCCGCAACCTCCGGCCTGCTGTGCATGGCGATCATCGGCGGCGCAATTCTGCCCCAGATCACGGGCCGGATTGCCGATGCAGCCGGCCTGCACGCTGCATATCTACTTCCGATGGCGGCCTACGCCGCCATCAGTGTGTTTGCGATGATGGCTGCCAAGGCTCGTGTTGCGGGGGTTGGCCAGGCTGCGGGCAACGCGGCCGGCCACGTCGCGCACTGACAAGTTGCGGCGCGTGAGGTTGTCTGATGAATATCGGCGCGAAAGAAGATGAGGCACAGGTTGCGGCGGTAGCGGCCGCTTGCACAGGCCTCGTGAGCTGGCTGCTGGAGTCGGCATATCCCATCTGGTCCGCGCGTGGAATTGACTCGGTGCGGGGCGGGTTCCAGGAACGTCTGACCTTGTCGGGCGAGCCCACGGACGATGCGCGTCGCGCGAGGGTGCAACCGCGGCAGATCTATGCATTCTCCAAGGCACCCTCGTTGGGTTGGAAGGGAGATGCAAGCGGTGCTGTGGCGCAGGGATTGAGCTACTTCCTGACTCGGTATCGCCGCGCCGATGGCTTGTTCCGAACACTCGTGAGCAGCGACGGCACGCCGCTCGATGACCGGGTGCTGCTATACGACCAGGCTTTTGCGCTCCTGGGCTTTGCAACCGCGGCGCCGCTGCTCGGCAGCTCCTTCCACCTGGCCGGCGAAGCCGAGCAACTGCGACAGGCCCTGTACAAGCATCTGAAGCGGACGGGTCCGGGATTCGAATCCGGCCTGCCCCACGCGGGGCCGCTGCTTTCCAACCCACACATGCATCTGCTGGAAGCGTCGCTCGCGTGGTTGGATGTGGGCGGCGGAAGTGAGTGGCGCGCCCTGGCTGATGAGCTGGGTGAGCTGGCCTTGTCGCATCTCATCGATCCGGCGACCGGCATGCTGCACGAGACCTTCGACAACTCCTGGAAACCGACATTGGATGCGCCCGGGCGTCTCGTGGAGCCAGGGCATCAATTCGAGTGGGCGTGGCTGCTGATGCGGTGGGGGCAGCGCCGCGCGGATGTACGGGAAGCAGCGCTTCGGCTGATCGATGTTGCCGAAACGCACGGAGTTCAGGGTGGGGTTGCGATCTACGCCATAGTGAGCGACACGTCGATTCACGATGGCTCCGCGCGCCTCTGGGCGCAAACCGAACGACTTCGGGCCGCAGCGCTCGCAGCCCGGCTCTACGGCGATGCCCGGTACTGGAAGATGACCGGCGATGCTGCCGCGGCTCTGTTGCGATACTTTGCTACGGACGTACCCGGGCTGTGGTACGACCGGCTGACGCCCTCTGGACAGTTCATGCGGGAAACCGTCACCGCCGGCAATCTGTACCACATTGTCGGTGCAATTTACGAAATTGCAGCCCTGACGCGCTCGAGATCCTGAAGGGGCGGAGGTACCGTGTTTCTGAAGCTTGCCCGCTGCGAGTGCGTCTCGAAGTAGCTGTTCAGGTTCTTCTCTCGCTCAACCGCTGCGCATCCTTCCGGAAGGGCTCGCAGGTAAGCGAGCACCGGCAGCGGATACAAGTCGGCAAGGGTGAACTGCCGACCCGCGAGATACCCGGTCGCGGCGACGGCTCGATCCAACACCGTCAGGCACTGAAGCACGCCCGGCAGCGCCGCTTCGATCGCGTCGCGGTCGGGCTGACCGCCGGGACCTTTTGGGAAAAAGTAGCATTGCACGTAGCGACTCATTGCGGGAAGAATGGTGGTCGTACACGCCGAGATCCATTGCTCGACGGTAGCGGCGCTCACCGTATCGTCTGGAATGAGCCTGGGTCCGCCAAACATGCGATCGATGTAGGTTGTGATCGCCTTGGATTCGAACAGGGTGATGTCACCATGTCGCATTGAGGGAATCTTCCCGAATGGGTGCAGTTCCATGGCATCGGCGCTGCGCGGCACGACGGGTCGAAGCTTGTAAGGAACTCCCTTTTCTTCGCAGGCCATACGTACGACGCGCACGTAGGCCGATTGCGGCAGTCCTACGATCTCGATGTCGGCCATCAGCTCTCTCCCAACCAGGTGTGTAGTCGCTCTAACCGGTTGAACATTGAATTCCAACCGTGCTGATGACGGTTTCGCTCGTCGGCGGCTTGGAAACGCTGCTGCAGGAACACCAGTTTCGTTCCGCCGGGCGCTGCGTCGAAGGTGACCGTGATCTGCGTCTCGTGGCCCCGTGCGCCTTCCTTCTCCCACGCCCAGGTAAAGATCAGGCGCCTGGGGCGCTCAATCTCGCGATACATGCCAGTGGCAATGAATTCGCCACCGTCGGCTGCAATCATGACGGTGCGGTAACTCCCGCCGACTCGCAGATCAACCTGTGGCGACGGCGTCGTGAATCCTTCAGGACCCCACCACTGAGCGAGGATCTGCGGCTCTGTCCATGCATCAAACACATCCTCCGGTGGTGCCGGAATGAGCCGCTCGAGTCGCAACACCGTATCTTCGGTCACCGTATCGGCGGTCATGATTTGCTGTCCTTCGGGGTTCTTGCGGCAATGACGGCCTCGAGGCGGTCGAGCGCGCCAGTCCAAAGCTGGCGCTGTTCGGCCAGCCACGTTTCGGCCAACGCCAGGGCCTTGGGTTGGATTCGAACGAAGCGCCACTGACGCTCGATGCGTCTTTCGATGATTCCCGCGTCCTCGAGTACGCGCAGATGTCTGGACACAGCGGGAGTGCTCACTTTGAAGGGACGGGCGATGTCACCGACGCTCAGCTCACCTTCAGCAAGAAGGCGTTGGACAATGGCGCGCCGGGTGGGGTCGGCCAAGGCCGCAAAAACTGTATCGAGCTCGCCGGAGGCAATGCGGGCCATGCAGGTCGTTTAACAAGAATGTTAATTAACGAGTACATTAAATGAGGGCCCGTGGCGAGTCAATGCTGGAACGGCATATGCTGCGGGGCGTCTATCCTCCGAGGAGCCCCGGATGGCCGAGCCAATCAAAATTCTTCTGCAGACGACGATTCCGCCAACCGCAGACGATTGGCACATTGGCAGGTTTGGCCTGCTGCGTGACTACCTGGCGAGCTTGCAAGCTTCGGACGGCGCGCCCCTGACTGTGGTCGAGGCTCGCGACCGTGCGCCGCCGGGGCAACCCGATCCGGTGCTCTCCAAGCTCGACGAGTCGGATTACGATGAGCTGTGGCTGTTTGCAGTCGACACTGGGGATGGCTTGACGCAGGAGGATTGCGCGGGCATTTCCCGTTTCCGCAAGCGGGGCGGCGGCATGCTGGTCACACGCGACCACCACGATTTGGGGAGCTCCGTATGCAACCTGGGTGGGGTTGGGGCAGCTCACTACTTTCACTCCAAAAACCCCGACCCGGACCCGTCGCATCATGCCAACGACGATGCTGACAATCCTGACATTCAGTGGCCGAACTACCATTCGGGTGCCAATGGTGACTATCAGGAGATCCAGGTTGCAGGCGTGCGGCACGTGCTCTTGTCGGATCCCACCTCGCCTGATGGGATGCTTCGTTACCTGCCTGCTCATCCTCACGAGGGTGCTGTGGGAGCTCCTCCGGGGGATTCCACTGCGCGCGTCATCGCGACAGGACACAGCAGTGTGACGGGCAGGGAATTCAACCTGATGGTTGCATTCGAGCCGTCGGCCGCCGGGGGTCCCGCAGTCGCCGAATCCACTTTTCACCACTTCGTGGACTACAACTGGGACGTTGACGCAGGCGCGCCGAGCTTTGTGACGGATCTCCCGGGGAACAAGCTCGCGGAGTTTCCGAAAGCCCTGGAGGATACGCGGCAGTATGTTCGAAACCTGGCGCTCTGGCTCGGTGGACGCCCCGTAGCCACGTCAACACAATCGCACGCAGCCCGCTGATCGCGCATGAAGCTGACCGGTGTTGCCGATCCGCTCGTGCACTGGAATGCCCCCCGCCTGGCCGCCGGTGCGTTTGTGCAGTTTGCCCTCTTGGCATTGAGCGCCCATGCAGGACACGACAAGAGCGCCAGCGGCCGCGATCAACCAGAAGCGGATCGGCCGGCCGTCATCGAGCGGCTCAGCGCACGGGGGACAGCCGATTCCCTGGCCGCCGCGGCTGTGCTCAAACAATTCGGCGCAGAGACGGATGCTGGCTCTTATGCCTTGGTCGCGCGGGCCGTCGAGCTTGCGCCCGGCCGTGGGGATCTCGCCTGGCTCGCAGTTCGCTTGTGCAACATCGCTGCCGATTGTGATCCGGTTTTGCCGGAACAGCATCTGCATGCTGTTGACCCTGGGAACGGCGTTGCATTGTTGGGTGCGTTGACGCGCGCACAAGCGAAGAACGACGCCGGTGCCATCGACTCCACGCTCGCGGCGATCGGACATTCCGAGCGCTTCTATGTCTATTTCGACCCCCTGGTGGCAGCTACCGCGCCTGAGTTGGCGCGGGTGCGTCATCGCGGCCCAGGGCCGCCATCCCGGAAGGAACTGTCACGCGCGACCGTCGAGATGATCGGGGTCATTGCCGCGAGCGTCCTGCCGCCATTGCAGGCATCTTCCTCCTCGTGCAAAGGGATGGCTTTGCAACTGGAAGGCCGCCTCGAACGATGCCAACAGGCCGCCCGGGCATTCGAGCACGCGGATACTTTCATCGTCGAAGGATTGGGATTGAGCTTGCAGCAGCGGCTGTGGCCCGTCGATTCGGCCGAGGGCCGCGCCATAACCGCCAAGCGTCGCGTATTCCAATACCGGCTCGAGGAGTACAGCCGGCTTGGCATCTCAGCATCAAACTTCGCTGAGTTTCCAACTGACGTCGTTGATGTTTTTCGCACTCACGAGCGTGAGCAGGATGCGGCACTGGTGTATTTCGCCAAGGCGGGCATCCCGGCGGATCCGCCGGCGAGTTGGGCCAGTACCATGCTTCCGCGGGTGCCTTAGCATTGACGAACCTCGAGCGGCCTCGGACACGCGGCGCCTCATTTGCAAGGGCCTTCCCCGGACCGCCGTCAACCCCGTTGCGCAGGCTGCGCCTGCTCACAGCCCAGGGTTGCCCCTTGCGGGTCAACCCGTGCGACGCATGCGTCGCCCCCCTGGGGGCTGCGAGCAAAACATCCCTGTTTTGCACGCCCCGGGGAAGGCCCTCGAAAACGATGCACCGCTTAGTGATTGCGCCGGTTAGCTCTGGCCGGGCTGGAGCGTCTCGTGCTCCAGCTCCTCGAGGAATGTCGCGACCTCCTCGCGACTCCACTGCCCGTGCGCCTGAAGTGCCTGCAGGAGCCCGCACAGGTGCGCCCGCAGCGCAAAAGCCAACATCGTGTGCGGGTACCGCTGCAGTGTGGCAACGAAATCATTCAGCTCGTCCGCACATTCCTCGAACGTCCCTGTGGTTGAAATGCTCGCCATGAGAACCTTTCCGGGTTGTTTGACTGGCCGACCATACACCGTCGCGGGTTGCGAGTTTCTGGGCAAACGCGCAGGCAAATACGATTCCCATCCGGGGTGGCGCGGCTAGACTGGCCCCCGCTGCATCCAGCACCACGATCATGGAGGATCGTCATGAACAGTTTCACGTTGACTGCGGTCGGCAATCTTGCCAGGAACCCGGAGCTCGTCGCCAAGAGCGACACCTTGTATACCCGCTTCTGCCTGGTCGGCAACGACTACGCGGGCAGAGACGAAGAGGGCGCTGCGCGCGAAGTAGTCACGAGCCTGTGGTTCGTGGCCTTCGGAGCGTTGGGCGAAGCTCTCGCGAAGAATGCCCGCAAAGGCGATCAGCTCATGGTTGCAGCCCGCGTGCGGGCCAACAACTGGACCGACAAACAGGGCGAGAAACAGTACGACCACACCTTCGTGGTCGAGGGATTCCGATTCGGTGCACCGGGTCCGGCGAAGCGGGCGGAGTTTGACGCTCATCGCGCTGAGGACGATGGACTGCCAGAGGCGGAAGGCTAGCCCGCGCTGCCCCCGGTCCAGGAGTTGTGCTCATGAGTCGATTGAAATCGGTCCCCGTGCTCGCGGCCGCCCTCGCGGGCGCGTCGGGGTTCGTCTACGCACAAGCGTCACCCTTTCTCACAGGTGTTACATCGCTGCAGGAGAACATCCTCGCCTGGCTCACGCCCGTCGCCATCATCCTGGTGATGGTGCTGGGTGGCATGGCGATGGCCAACCGGATCTCCTGGGGCTGGTGTATCGGTGCGATCTTCGGAATCGCCATCGCCTTCGGCGCCCCGCAGATCGTGGCCTGGGTACGCGGAATGTTTGGAGTCTAAAGCAGCATGCGTAACCCAAATCCGGAATTGACGGTTGACCCCTTGTTCGTTGGCGCTACTCGTCCACCCATGCGGTGGGGTGTCACGTACGCGGCGTTGCTATTCAACCTCGTCTTTACGATGGAAGTATTCTTGTTGACGAAGAACCTCCTGACCCTGCTGTGTTGCGGGCCAGTGCATGGAGTGTGCGTGCTCCTGTGCGCGCGGGACGCTCGTTTCTTTGACCTGGTCCTCCTATGGGGCCGTACGCGGTTACCGGCTGCACTGGGGAACCTGAGGCTGTGGAAGGCAAGTAGCTACAGCCCGTTGGTCATTGATGTTCCATCACTGTACGGCCTGCGCCGCCGACGCGTGTTCGAAGTAGAAGTCGTGCGCCCGACCAGGCAGGTGTCGTCATGCTGAAGCGCAATCGCATGTCGGCTCTGCGCCGCGAGCCCATTGCGGCCGCGCGCATTCCCTGCACCGCCCACGTTGCACCGAACGTAGTCAAAACCTCGTTTGGAGACTATCTGCAGGTACTGCGTCTGGGAGGTGCGAGCTTTTAAAGCGCAGACGAGGACAGCGTGAACACGTGGCACGAGTTGCTCAACGTTCTGTGGAGAAACATTGCCAGTCCCAATGTTGCTCTGTGGACGCACGTAGTCCGGCGACGTGAGCGCACAGCAGTTCCTGGGGAGAGACCGCAGGGTTTCGCGGACTCGCTCGGGGCGAAGTACGCACACCGGCTGGCTGGAGAAACACTGATGGTCAACGAGTTGTTCGTCGCGATTGTCTACAGGCCGGCGGCAGGGGTGGCAACCGGAACGCTCTCACGGCTGCTGTCCAATGTGCAAAAGGGCAGCTCCCGGCTGGAACTGGCCGAAGCCCTGGATGCCTGCGAAAAGCTGGCCCAGGCCTTGCGGGCCTCGTTGGCGAGATACGAGCCCGAGATACTCGGCAGTTATAGGACGGGGGATGTGTGGTGCTCGTCCCTGCTCGAGTACCTGGGTCTGCTCATCAACGGCGAATGGCGCCGGGTACCCCTGCCGCGTCGAGCGGCCAACGAGGTGCTCGCAACGACGCGCCTGTTCTTCGGCACCGAAGCAATCGAGTATCGCCTGCCAAGCGAGACGCGGGTCGGGGCGATGCTCGGAATCAAGGAATATCCAACCCCCACCGTCGTTGGGATGTACGACCGGCTGCTCTCGGCGCCATTCCCGCTGGTGCTCACACAGTCGTTTGCATTCCTGGCGAAGCAGACGAGCCAGGGACTTCTACAGCGGCAGTTCCACCGTATGACTAATGCGGGGGACTTCGCCGTCTCGCAGGCCGAGGAGCTCAAGGACGCTCTTGATGCCCTGACCAGCAACGAATTCGTCATGGGTGATCACCACTTCTCGCTGCAGGTGCTGTGTGATGTGCCTGATCGCGACCAGGATGAGGCGGGCTCCGTGCGCCTGAAGATGCTGAACGATCATGTTGCATTGGCGCGCACGCTGCTGGCCGATACGGGCATGACGGTAGCGCGCGAAGACCTGGCCCTCGAAGCGGCTTTCTGGGCTCAACTACCCGGCAACTTTCCAATGCGCCCGCGCAAGGCTCCCATCAGCTCGCGCAATTTCGCTGCGATGGCTCCCTTCCACAATTTTCCCACCGGGCGTGCTGAGGGCAACCACTGGGGTGCGGCACTGGCTCTGTTGATGACGAGTGCGCGATCTCCCTACTACTTCTCGCTGCACGCCAGTGATCCCGCTGATCACGACGGTACGGGTCCGAAGGACACGGGGCACACGTTCATCTGCGGTCCGACGGGTTCCGGCAAGACGGTGTTGATCGGGTTTCTCGTGGCCATGCTGGATCGGCAGGGAGTCACACAGGTCATCTTCGACAAGGACCGCGGGCTGGAGATCCTGGTAAGAGCGCTTGGAGGAGAGTATCTGCCGCTGCGCAACGGCGTGCCGACAGGATTCAATCCGCTGCAACTACCGGCTACCGCCGTGCACATCGAGTTCCTGAAGATGTGGCTCCGAACCCTGGTACGCCCGGGCAGCGGGCGCGCTCTTGCCGCGCGCGAGGAGGCTGACCTGGATCAGGCATTGCACGGAACACTGGCGCTCGATCCCCCTGCGCGGCGGCTCTCGAGGCTCATCGAATTCCTGGACCCCACCGACCCGGAAGGAGTCCACGCCCGCCTCGTTCGCTGGTGCGCGGTGAGCGAGGGCGACTACGCCTGGGTCTTCGATAACTGCGAGGACTCGGTCGTGCCGCGCATGAATGCTCATCCGGTGATCGGGTTCGACG
>JAQGOF010000223.1 GCA_028293745.1 Gammaproteobacteria bacterium
TGGCACGGCGTATGCGGCCGGCGCGGCATGTGCGGCCACAGGCGCGGCGGCGCTTGAAGCGACCAGGTCGGCGTTGGCGGCGCACAGGCCCGCAGGGGCGGTCGCTTGCGCGGCAGCGGCGACGCCCAGTCCCTGGAGCACATCGAACTGACGACCGATGATCTGCGACACCGTGTTGAGCTGGTCGCGGAAGAGACTTTCGAGCCCAGCCACAGAGGGGCTTCCAATAATGGGTGACACCGCGCTTACGGCCGCGTGCGTGCGTGCCGCAACAGCAGACGGTGCTGTGGCTATCACCTGCACAGTGGTTGGGGCTGATGTGACAGCATGGGACGTACCAACCGGTGTCATTGCAGCAGGCGCTGCCGCCGCAGTCGGCGCGACCGCCGCGCGAGGTGCCGCTGCACTTGCCGGCACCTTCTCTGCCAGGAAGGCCGCCAACGCCGGGATGGTCGAATACTGTGCCAGCAGTTGCCGGAAGGTGATCTTCACCTTCATCTGGCTTTGAATCTTCTGTGCCACCTGCGTCAGGAACAACGAGTCGTAGCCCATCTCCAGAAAACTGACAGGCGCTGTCGTCGAAGGCGGCGCAGTGCCCGAGAGATTCTCGAGAATGGCTGCAATCGCGGCGGCGAGCTCTTCGATCCGGCCGTCGTTGCGCGGCTGTGATTGAGCAGGCTGCTGCGGGTTGTTCTGCTGTTGAGGCATCGCGGTATCGTCCTGGGAAGCACTGGGTGCCTGCTGGGTTTCGGCAGGAGCCACGGAAACAGGTTGAGGCGCGCGGGCTGCGCGCTCCTTGGGTGGCGCATCGATCCAGAATCGCTTGCGCTCGAAAGGGTAGGTCGGCAATGGCACACGCCGGACCGGCTGCGCATACAGCGCGCTCCAGTTCGGTTCGGCCCCGTGCGTCCAGAGGCGGCCGAGAGCCTCCAACATGCAGGCGCGGTCGGATGACTCGCGAGCCGAATCCTGCAGCGAGGTGACGACGGGGTTGGCCGCGCCCTGAAGTGCCTGGAATGCCAGCGTGGAGAGTACGTTGCCAGGACCGACTTCCAACAACACGGGAGCCGAATCCATGGCCACCATCGTCTTGATGCCATCTGCGAAACGAACGGTTTCGCGGGCGTGCTGCGCCCAATATTGCGCAGAGGTCGCCTCGGACTCGTTGATCCAGGTGCCCGTGACGCAAGATACGTAAGGCAATGTCGGAGGTGACAAGCGGATTTGCTTCAATCGCTCTCTGAGAGGTTCGACGATGGGCTCGACCATCGACGAGTGAAATGCGTGCGACGTGTGCAGGTGACGGCACACCACGCCGCGCGCCTGAAGCACCTGTTCGAGCGCATGGATCGCCGCATCAGGTCCGGAGGCCACCGTCAGTGAAGGACCGTTGACAGCCGCCACCGCAACTTCGGGACTCAACAGAGAACGAAGCTCCCTTTCCGGCAGGCGTACGGAAAGCATCGAGCCGCGGTGCAGCTCTTGCATCAGCCGCCCGCGCAAGGCGACGACGGGCAGTGCATCCTCCAGCGTCATGACCCCAGCCAGTACCGCGGCGACGAACTCACCCACACTGTGTCCAATCATCGCGTCCGGCTGGATACCCCAGCTCATCCAGAGCTTCGCGAGCGAATACTCCACCGCGAATATCGCCGGCTGGGCGAATTTCGTGGCCATGAGACGCTTCGCTGCCTCCGGGGAGTTGGCAGCTGGATAGACGAGCGCGGCGAGATCCTCGCCGGTGACCGGCCTGCAGATCTGCACGCAACGATCGAAATGCAGCCGGAATTCCGGTTCGCCCGTGTACAGATCGCGAGCCATGTCCGGATACTGCGAGCCCTGGCCCGGAAACATGAATGCGACGGCCGGTTTGCGGCCGCTGCGGGCTGGCGCCTGCATACCCGGCGCGGAGGCAGAGTCGAGTTTCGCCGCGGTCTCCTCAGCGGCATGTCCCACGACGAACGAGCGATGCTCGAACACCCGGCGACCCACCTGCAGCGAGAAGGCCACATCGCTCAGTGAACCTTGCGGGTTCGCCCGCAGGTAGGTTGCGAGATTGGTGCGCGCGGCCGCCAGTGCTGCGTCGCTTCTGGCCGAGATGACCAGCAGCTCGGAACTCCTCGGGGGCGCTTCACGCGCTTCTGTGCCGGGCGGCTCCTCGAGAACCACGTGCACGTTCGTACCGCCAACACCGAATGCGCTCACGCCCGCGCGCCGCGGGCCGTCCGCACGCGGCCATTCGGTGAGCTTCGAGCTCACATAGAAAGGAGTCGAGGCAAAGTCGATCTGGGGATTGGGTGCCGTGAAGTGCAGCGTGGCCGGAATGACGCCCTGTTTCAGCGACAGGGCCGTTTTGATCAGGCCAACGACGCCGGCACCCACATCCAGATGCCCGATGTTTGATTTGACGGAGCCCACGGCGCAGAACTGCCGCTCGCTGGTGCTCGCCTGGAATGCCTTGGTGAGTGCGGCGACCTCGATGGGATCGCCCAACGGAGTGGCCGTGCCATGGCACTCGACGTAACTGATGGACCGCGCGTCGACGCCGGCGTTGGCATGAGCCATTTCAATGGCTGCCGCCTGACCGTCGATACTCGGAGCTGTGAAGCCAACCTTCGCGGCTCCATCGTTATTGACGCCGCAGCCGCGAATGACGGCGAATATGTGGTCGCCATCTCGCTGCGCGTCCGACAGGCGCTTGAGCGCCACGACGCCCGCGCCGCTGCCAAAGATCGTTCCGCTCGCGTTGGCATCGAAGGTCCGGCACGTGCCGTCGGCCGAGACCATGCCGCCTTCCAGGTGAAGGTAGCCGCGTTTCTGCGGGAAGGTGATCGAGACCCCGCCTGCAAGAGCCATATCCGACTGGCCGAGGATCAGGCTCTGACAGGCCTGGGCAACGGCGAGCAGCGACGTCGAGCAGGCCGTCGCCAGGGTAACGCTGGGGCCCTTCAAATCCAGTTTGTAGGACACACGCGTCGCGAGAAAATCCTGGTGGGCTCCGAGCAACATCGGGTATGAGCCGACCTGGTAGTTGCTGGTGAACTCTTCGATCGTCCGCCGGTCGCGGCAGACGTGCTCGAGGAAGTAGGTGTTGATGCTGCAACCGGCGAAAACGCCGATCGCGCCGTTGAACGTGCGAGGGTCGCAACCTGCACTCTCGAGCGCCTCCCAGGCACATTCGAGGAATACCCGGTGCTGCGGATCCGTCAGCTCTGCCTCGCGCGCATACATGCCGAAGAATTCGGCATCGAACTGTTCGACGCCATCGAGAATGGGACGCGCCTTGACGAAGTTGGGCTGGCGCCGCACCTCATCGCTGAAACTGTCTTCCAGCTCGGCCTCGCTGAAGTGGGTGACGGATTCCACTGCGTCCCGCAGGTTCCGCCAGAACTGTTCGACAGTACGGGCCCCGGGGAAACGACCGGACATTCCAACGATCGCAACCCGGTTGTCCTCGCCACGCGCGCGCTCCTGTGCGCCGCGTATCGTTCCGCCATGCGCATGTGTTGCACGAGTAGTCCGCGTCATGCGTTCGGCAAGTGCGCTGATTCGCGGATACTGGAACATCTCAACGACCGTGATGTCGCTGGTCATCGAGCGTTTTATGTTGGCATGGACCTCCATCAGGCCCAGCGAGGTTCCGCCCAGATCGAAGAAGTTGTCATCCACCCCGACCGCATTCGTTCCAAGCACCTTGCGCCAGACCTCGCGCAGCGCGGCCTCCGTGGCATTGATGGGCGCGCGGCCTCTCGTGTTCGTATGGACGGTAGCGACCGCAGGCAGCTTGGCGCGATCCACTTTGCCGTTGGGGGATAGTGGAAACGAGTCCAGTTGATTGATCGAGGAGGGGACCATGTAGTCCGGCAGGTCGTCGCGCAGGACACGGCGAAGACGCTCTGCATCAACCGCGTTGTTCGCCGCAGCGGTGACAAATGCGACGATACGCCGCTGGCCCACGGCCCCAGGCGGACATACGACCGCCGCATCTTGCACCAGCCCCGTGGCACGAATGCGCGCCTCGATCTCGTCCAACTCGACGCGCTTTCCATTGATTTTCACCTGGCGGTCGAGCCGGCCCAGGAACTCGATGTTGCCGTCAGCCCGCACCCTGACGCGGTCACCCGTCTTGTAGACACGGGCGGTGGAGTTGGGGTCGAGCGGATGAGGAATGAACCGCTCGGCAGTCAGCTCCGGCCGATTCAGGTACCCGAGCGCAACACCCGCGCCTCCAACATAGAGCTCTCCCTCGGTGCCCGCAGCCACGGGGCGCAGGGACTCATCGAGTATCAGCGCCTCGGTCTGGCGGATCGGCTTGCCGATCGGAAGGGCGCCCTCGCCGGTGTAATCCCTCGGGACGGTGTAGCAGCAGCTGAACGTCGTGTTTTCCGTCGGGCCGTAGCCATTGATCAGGCGGCAGCCGGGAAGGGCGCGGAGCGCTTTGACGATGTGCGGCGGGGACAATACATCGCCGCCCGCAAGCAGTTGGCGCAACGGATTCAGGCCGTCTGGATTGTTGTCCACCATCAAGTGGAACAGTCCGGCAGTGAGCCACAGCGTGGTCACGCCATGGCGCGCAATCTCAGCGGCAATATCATCGAGGGACGGATAGGCATTGGAGACGACGGCGAGCTTGCCGCCATTCAACAATGCACCCCAGATTTCAAACGTCGATGCGTCGAATGACAGCGGCGCCATCTGCAAAATGACCTCGTCGGGACCGAGGGTCGCGAAGTCGTTATCGAGCACGAGTCGCAGTACCGCCCTGTGAGGCACGACGACGCCCTTGGGACGTCCCGTGGATCCCGATGTATACATGACGTACGCGACGTCGTCCGGAGCGATTTCCGGCCATCTGCAGGCTCCGCCGGCCGATCCGGACGATCCCGTGTCGGCGCCCAGGGTCAGAGCCTCGCCTTTCCAGAACACGTCCTGCGGCCGGCTCGCGAGGATTGCATCCTGTACCAACATCGCCGAGGGCTTGCTGTCCTCGTAGATGTACTGCAACAGCTTCGTCGGGTAGGCGGGGTCGAGGGGCACGTAGGCCGCGCCCGCTTTCAGTATCCCTAAGATTGCCGCAATCGTATCCGTGGAGCGCTGCGCGAACAGGCCGACGGTCTTGCCACGCCCGATGCCGCGAGCGACCAACCAACTTCCGATGCGGTCCGCCCGGGCAGCCAATTGCGCGTACGTGCAGCCCCTGCCGGCATCGCCCGCAAGGGCGGTCCGTTCGGGATAGCGCGTGGTTGTCTCGTCAAACGCCTCGGAAATCGATGCCGGGAATTTTTTCATTGTTGCGTGAGAGTACGCTCGTACCCATTCCAGGGCGGGAGCATCGCGCAACTCGCATTCGGAATGCTTCGAGACAGTCGCGGTCAGGCGACCTCGGAGCGGGTCTGGCACTGGATTTTGCTCAAAGTGTCGATTGAGTCACACTCCACCCCGGCTGATTTACAGGTGCAGGCGTGGTCTCAGGACTTTCGGTCACTTCCATTGCGGGGATTGCGTCTCTGGAGCGCTACGCGGCGCAGATCGACCGGCTGAACGCGCTGTCGGGCCGGTGCAATCCATTCTTATCGGCAGCCTTCTTGCGTTGCTACGCGTTGCGCGCCGAATACCATGTCCCGGGACGGGAGGAGCGGCTGTACTTGATCTGGGAAGGCGAGCGGCTCATCGGGATTGCGCCGTTGCGCCGTTCGATCGATAAGGTAGGGCCCTCTCTCGGACCGCTGCATTGGCGAGGCGTACGGTTGAGAGTGCTCGCTCCGCTGGATACGGAGCGGCCCGGGATCCTTTCGGCGCCCGAGGACGAGGCGCGTGTGGCGGCCGCGCTCATAGACCATGTCTGCACCCGGGAGCGTGATTGGGGATTGCTCGAATTCGCCGGCCAACTGCCTGGTACCCCCTTATATGAAGCCGTGCACGCTGCGGCAAACGGCGCCTTCCGGGCACGCGACGTCGAAGTCGAGCCCTATACGGAGATAGCCATCGTCTGGAACGATCTGTCCGCCTATTTCCGTTCGCTCGTCAAGAAGATGCGCTCCAACATCAGCCGGCAGGCCCGCCGGCTGTTCGCTCAGGGCCAGGTGCACATCGTACTGGCCGAGGGAGCTCCGGCGGTCACTGCGTGGTTCGAGCCGTATTGTGATCTGGATAGCCGCAGCTGGAAGCACGGTACGCAGTCCTCCATCCAGCGCCATCCGCGGCGAGTGCGTTTCTACCGCGATATTGCCGCGGGCCGGGCAGGACTCGAGCCGTCCTTCATCGGCATTGTGCTGGACGGCGTTCTGATCGCGGGCCTGCTGACCGGATCCAACAGCGCCGCGGCGCCCGGCCGGCATGGAGCCTGGTGCCTGGAGATGGCCTACGACGAATCACGCGGCGACCTGGGCCCCGGCCAGCTGCTGCTGTTGTTTGCCATGGGGGAGGCCATTCGCCGCGGCGACCGGTTTCTCAACTTCATGCAGAACTTCGCGTATTACAAACATCGCTGGGGCGCCGCGCTCATACCGGTGGTCAATGTTCAGCTCCTGCGCCGTGCCAGTCTGCACAACCTGCGGGCGGCAGTCGGGGAGTGGAGCAAGAGGCTCGCGGCGAGGCGCGCCGAGATGGCAGAGCGTGCACAGACGCCGGCCCACGCAGCGACTTCGGGCGGCGCGGCCACCCAGGGTGGCGCGGCAATCCCGGGCCGTACAACGACCGCGGGCCACGCGGACACTGTCGAAGCCGGGAAACGCGCCCCACAGGGCGGCGTCGCGCCGCCCGACCTCACGCGAGCTCGCGAATTGACCGCGGCCGCGCTGGCCTATGATGGACCGGGGATTCGCCGGCTCGATCGCCAACAGGCCGGCGTGTATCTGCCCTTCGAGATCGAGTAGGACGCCGCGCCCACAAGTGGGCCGCGCGGCGGATCAGCGTAGACCGGCGGCTGCGGTGTGGGGGGCTGCCGGCGGATCGATCAGCACGTAACGGTCAAAAGCATCGAAGTGCGCGCTGACGAACGATGATCGCAGGTGCGAGTTATCCTTGAGCAGCGGTTTGCCGGCAGAATCCAACACGGGACAGACGCTGGCGGTGCAGAGCGTGTCGAGCGGATCCAGCACGATGGCGTGCGCACGCCGGGCAACTTCTATCAGGCGATCGTCGATGAATGCACGTTCCGAAGTCATGGCGCTGCGCGGCACGGCCGGTGGCAGCACGACGTGGAATCCGAGGCCGTCGCGCCGGGCCATTTCCCGCGGATCGAATTGGTCGCCAAAGGGGGAGGACAACACGATCACCACCTCCTTGCCGGCTGCCACCAGTTGGGTTACGGCCGCTTCGAATCCCGCCAGCACCCATTCGGTTTGCGGTGTGAGCATCTTCAGTGGCTTCCCGTCTTCGTCGCCGGCCTTGTAGTAGTCGGTCCGCACCGTGAAGCCGGCCCAGGAGGCACTGATGATGATGGTCTTGACTTCAGGTCGGCGTGCCAGCGCAAACGTCTCGGCAACGAACCGCTCGCATCCATAACCCGTGCGCTCGATGCCCGGCACGGGGGCGCATCCGCCGCGCGTCCTGAATATAACGGTGCGGCGGGGTGCATGCTTCTCATGCATCAGGGTTTCAATGCGCGGCAGAAACTGCTGCATGTGACTGTCGCCGAAGAACAGTACGGCCTGCTGGGTGTCGCCGCGAATCGTGCCGTTTCCGGGGAAGTGCCAGTCCGAGTAGGCTGCGGAGATCTCTGCCAGGTGCGGCACGGAGTCCGAGCGCGCCTGCGCGAAGTTACCCAACACCAACAGTCCGTAGACGGCCAAAGCGCCGACGCAGGCCGCAGAGAGTCCGGCGGCCCGCGGTGCGGCCGCTCCCCGTCCCATGCGGCGTATGGGCTTCTCGACCCACTCGAAGGTCGCGCACGCGAGCAGGACACTGGCAACCAACGCCCCGATCCGGATACTGACCGGGGGCAGCCCGCCGTTGAGGATCCGCGCAAAACTCAGAATCGGCCAGTGCCACAGGTACAGCGGATAGCTGATCAGGCCGATGTACACGATCACCCGGTTCGCGAGTATCCGTCGGTTGATCCAGGCTTGCGGGCCGGACAGGATGAGCAACAGCGATCCCAGTGTCGGCAACAGCGCCCACCATCCGGGGAAACCCCGGCCGTCCCGCACCAACACGAACGCCAGGATCAGCAGTCCCGTGCCGGCGAGTGCGGCCAGGTTGAGCCACGCGAGTGGCACGTCCGGGGGCTTCGCGCGCCGGCTGTGCAGGTAGGCGACGATACTGCCCAGCATCAGTTCCCAGAAGCGTGTTGCCGGCAGATAGAAGGCCGCTTCCGGAAGTCTGCCCACGAGCACGATGTTGAGCGCGAACGAGGCTGCCGCGATCCCGAGAATCAGCCAGAAAATCCGTTCCATATGCCGCCGCAGCACGAACAGCAACACCGGCCAGACGAGGTAATACTGCTCCTCGACACCCAGCGACCACAGGTGCAGCAGCGGCTTCAGCGCCGAATCGGTGTCCCAGTAGCCGCTTTCCCGCCAGAGCAGGATGTTTGAAACGAACCCGGCGCCGGCTGCGACGTGCGCTCCGAGCTGGTCATAGTCGTAGGGCGTGAGGGCCCACCAGCCGAACGCCAGGCACGCGGCGAGAACGAGCGCGAGGGCCGGAAAGATCCGCCGGATGCGGCGCGCGTAGAACTGCGCGAACGTAAATGAGCCGGCGCGCAGCTCGTGCAGGATGATCCCGGAAATCAGGAATCCTGAAATGACGAAGAATATGTCAACCCCGGTGAAACCTCCGGGAAAGGAGTTGGGGAAAGCGTGAAACGCCAGAACCGCGGCGACTGCAATGGCGCGCAGGCCGTCTATGTCGGGTCTGTATACGTGGCGGCTCTGGCTTATGATGGGGTCCTTCGGAGAATCAGCGACAGTGATACAAACCGTAGCAGCTCCCGCGCAAGAGCGCAGCGACCAGGCCGGCAACCTGCTGGCGCTCGATGAGGATCTGTTCACTGCGCACTTTGATCGTTACCCCTTCAAGATTGCCCACAACCTGGCCGGGCATTCTCTGCTGCAAATTCCGCGCCTGGTAGAGCTGGCGCGCTCGCTCGGTCATCCCATTCTGTATTTTCGCGGTGATCACGCAATCAACCAGGTGGACGAGGGCAGCGCCGGAAAGCGGACGTTCGTCGATCGTAACCTGGCCCGGCCGGATCTGTCGCCCGTGGAAACCCTGGCGCAGATCGAGAGCTGCCGCGCCTGGATGCAACTGCGGGACGTGGGCGCAGACCCGGAATACGCGGCTCTGCTCGAGCAAATCATCGACGAGTTCAGGGGGCCTGCGGAACGTGTTTCTCCCGGACTATCGGCTCCGCGGGCCGACATCTTCGTGAGCTCGCCCGGTTCGACGACGCCCTTCCATCTGGATGAGGAGCACAACTTTCTCCTCCAGATCCGCGGGTCGAAGAAGTTCTCCATTGCCGACGGGTTCAATCCCGCTGTTCTCGAGCCTGAGCGGCTGCGCGCCTATTTCCACGGCAGTGGCGAGCTCGCACCGTATTCCGGGCACCTGGAACAACATTCGGTGCACGTCGATCTGGGCCCCGGCGAGGGCGTCCACATTCCGCCGTGCCATCCGCACTGGGTACAGAACGGCAACGAGGTGTCTGTCTCGCTGGGCATACTTTGGTTCAGCGACGTCACGGCCCGGCGGCGTCACTTGTATCGCGTGAATGGTTGGCTCGAGCGCGCGGGACTGCATCCTTCGGTGCCAGGCAGCAGTCCTTTGGGTGATTCCATCAAGGCGTTGCCGCTCGTCATGAAGCGGCGCCTGAGGCGCTGGGTATACCGGTAGTTGGAAAATCCAGCAAAGCTATCGGCCGAGCTATCCGGCCTGTTCCCCCCGGGTGTGATCGCAGCCGAACTGACCGTACCTGCGCCACGCGAGCTGCTGACTGCGGCTGAGCTGCAGTTCATCGCCCATTGCGCCGAGAAACGAATTCAAGACTTCGCCGCGGGCCGTGCCTGTGCTCATCGGGTACTGGGCGAGCTGGGTCTTCCCGACTTCTCCCTCCTCGCGGGCGGGCACCGTGAACCGATCTGGCCTCCTTCGGTCATCGGGAGCATTACTCACACCTGCGGCTACGGGGCTGCGGTCGTCGCGCGCCAACGTGATCTGAGAAGCGTTGGCCTGGATTGCGAAGTCATTGACTCGGTCGACGAAGAGCTATGGTCGCGCATCTGCACACCCGCCGAGATCGAGCGGCTGGCGCAATTGCCACCGGCCCGGCGAGGCCGCCAGGCAGCCCTGATCTTCGCGGCCAAGGAAGCTTTCTATAAGTGTCAGTTCCCGCTGACGCGCGAATGGGTCGGGTTCGAGGACGTGGTCATCGAGCCGCTGGAATGGCCCGTAACGACTGGAAGTCTGCGCATAATCCCCCAGAAGACGCTCCCTTTGGCGGCCGGAGTGGTCGCCGCGCTCGTGAGCCGTTTTCAGTTCCGGGGCCCGTGGGTCATCACCGCGGTTACGGCACCGAATTAAGGGCTTACCGCGCGCCGATTGTGACGTGAGGCACGGAAGAAGTGGCGGCATTCTTTACACTTAAGGTGTAAAGTTCTGGTGTCTTCGCGACGGGTTAGGAGACGGAGGCACGCATGGCACAGGAGCTGTTGCCGGCTGCGCAGATGCAGCGACGCAAGCTTCTCATTCTGGAGAACGATCGCAGCTTGCGCCGTGAGCTCGAGCAGATCTTTGCGGATCTGGAGGTCACGTCGACCGAGACTTCAGAGGAGGCCCTCGTCCTGGTGCGCCGCCTGGAGCCGGACGTGGTCCTGTTCGACCTGGGCGCGGCTCGCGAGCCGGCCGTGGCGGCCCAGAGCCTGGATCTGCTGCGTCAGATCCTGAATCTGTCCCCTGACACCAAGATCATCGCCATGACCGAGCATGACGCCCGCGAGCTCGCCGTCGCGGCCGTGGGGCTCGGCGCCGCCGATTTCTATCACAAGCCGCTCGATGGCGGCGTGTTGTCCATCGTCGTGCGTCGCGCGTTCCGGATTCGCGAGCTGGAGGAGGAGAACTGGCGCCTGCGTGAGCGAACCGGCTCGATGGCGCTCGATGGCATCATCGGTGTGAGCGATTCCATGCGCAGCGTGTGCCGCATGATCGAGAAGGTTGCTCCAACCAGCGCGACCGTGCTGCTGCTCGGTGACAGCGGCACGGGCAAGGAGCTGCTGGCGCGCGCCGTTCACAGGCTTTCCGGCCGTTCACACCTGCAGTTTGTCGCCATCAACTGCGCGGCCATCCCGGACAACCTGCTCGAGAGCGAGTTGTTCGGTTACGAGAAGGGCGCGTTCACGGGCGCCGCCAGGACAACACCCGGCAAACTCGAAGCGGCCAACGGCGGCACCGTCTTTCTCGATGAGATCGGGGAGATGCCCGCATCGCTGCAGGCGAAAATGTTGCGCGTACTGCAGGAGCGGACCGTGGAGCGGATCGGGGGGCGCACGCCCATTCCGCTCGATCTGCGCATCATCTGCGCAACCAACCGCAAACTCGACGTCCTCATCGGTACCGGCGCGTTCCGCGACGATCTGTTCTACCGTATCAGCGAAGTGGCCATCCGCATCCCGCCGCTGCGCGAGCGGCAGGGCGACAGCCTGTTGCTCGCACAAGTGCTGGTGCAGGAGATGGCGGCGCGTTTCAACCGGCCCACGCGCGGCCTTGCGCCCGATGCGATTCGGGCGATCCAGGCACATCGCTGGCCTGGCAACGTGCGCGAGCTGGAAAACCGCATCAAGGGCGCGGTGATCATGGCCGAAGGCTCGGTGGTCACGGCCAGTGATCTGGGATTGCAGGACCCGGGGGATGATCCCGACTATCTCAATCTGCGCGTTGCACGCCAGCGCGCCGAGGCACAGGCCGTCAGGCAGTCGCTCGCAGTCGCGAGTGGGAATCTGTCGCGCGCCGCGAAGTTGCTCGGTGTGACTCGTCCAACTCTCTACGATCTGCTCGCGAAGAATCAGATCGATCCTGCCCAGTTCGGCCGCTCGGCAGCGGCACCCGACGATCCGTCGCTGGGAGACGGATCGCCGGAGCCGCGCGAGGTTTGACCGGCTGCTCAGTCCACCTGCGTGGCTACTTCGCCCGAGAGGGAGCTTTCCTTGCCCGAGGCGTTATAGGCCGTCACGGCAAAGTAGTATGTGCCCGTCGGCAGATTCTGCACTACGTACGTTGTGAGTCCGGCATTGGAGACCTGGATGCTGTCCGAGTAGCTCTTGGACGCCGAGCCGTAGTGAACCTTGTACCCCTTGAGGTCCATGAGCGCCGAGCCGTCCGAATTCTCGGTCGGCGCCTGCCACGACAGTGTCACCGTGTTCGACTTGCTGGTGGCCGCTGCAACTGTGATGGTGAACGCTGGGAGTGCGACGACGTTGGCGCCGCTCACGAGGTTGATGGTAATCCCGGGATACTGGCCAACGCTGCTGGTGTCGGGAGTGCCCGACAACTGTCCCGTGGAGGTGTTGAATTTAGCCCACGGCGGTATGTGGGCAATGGTGAATTGAGCCGTACCGCTCGTATTGACGGCCTTGGGCTGAAAAGAGTAGGGCTGGCCCGCAACGGCCGTGGTGGAAGGGATGCCCGCTACGGTGGGCGTAGTCGTCGGTGAGCGATCGATCGGAGTGGCTCCCGAGCCGGTGCTCACCGCGCTCGACCCCGAGGCGCTCGCACCACCACATCCGGTCAGGCTCCCCAGAGCCACAACCATCCCCGCAACCAACATCGAATGCAAACCGAAACCCGCTTTCGTCATCTGAAAGACCCCCGGCAACGCCGTAAAAAACAAAATCGGGCGGCGAGCCTCGGGGCGGACACTCTCGAGCCAAAAAGCGGGTTGCCGGACGATGCTGCTGCATCGTCCGTTAACGAAATCGCGGCTTGATGAGCGATTCCGGCAACCCCGCTGTCGTAGGCTCGTGCCGTTAGACCGGAGGTTTTGCGCCCCCATCTTTCGATGGGTTTGCCCTTATGTGCACTCGCAGGTGCGTTTTCATACATGCACTCACCGTGCCACCCGGTGCAACTCCTTGTATTGCAGGGAATTGGCGGCCTCGGGCACGTGCGCAGCAGAGTGGGAGGCGCGTTTTTTGTAGCCACCGACCGACAGCTGGAGCGCGTCCGGTGCCCCCGCGGCGACTAAGGAGTTGATTAACAATAAGAAACACCCAGTCGCGAGTTACCGACGCTGCTTCAGCTTCCGGCCGAGGTTGGTTTGGATAATCGGTGGTCGGTCGCGGGATCTGTGCTGTCCGGGTACGATGACGGGATGACCAATCCCGTTGTGTTGAAGCACACGCTACCCATGGTAGCGCTGACGATCGCGCAGGGAATTGCCCTGCCGTGCTTCGCCACCGGCCTGCTGGCGCTCGAGTGCTGGTATTTCGGCGCGCCCTTCGATCAGCCCTTCGTGCTGCTGCTGACGCTCGTCATGGTGTTGGGAGCGGTGCTGCTGCAGCCGGAGCGTGGGCTCATGCCGCAGCTGATCGGCGGCCGCCGCAAGCTGGTCACCCGGCTGGCACTGCGCTGGCTGATCCTGCTGTTTGCGCTGCTGACCGTGGGTTACGCGACCAAGAGCTCCGAAGATTTCTCGCGCCGGGTGGTGTTGACTTGGGCCGTTACGACGCCGGGATTCCTCGTGGGCATCGCTCTGCTCATCCACGAGGCTCTCAAGCAGCTCCTCGCGGATCCGGAAAGTGCCCGCCGTGCGATTTTCGCGGGCTACAACGAGATCAGCGTTTCACTCGCGCAGCGTGTCGAGCGCACATCAGCCTCCGCATTGCGGATCGAAGGCTTCTTCGACGACCGCGCCCCGCAGCGTCTGGGCGCGCAGACATCGGAAGCGCTGGCGTTCGAGCCAGCGCTCAGGGGCGGCCTGAAGGATATCGTCGCCTACGTGCAACAGAATGCGATCGATGTCATTTTCGTTGCGCTGCCGGTCAGCCACATCACCCGGGTCCAAACACTGCTCGACGACCTGCGCGATACCACCGTTTCCATCTATTACGTGCCCATGGTGTTTCCGCTCGACTCCATCCAGGGCGGCACCAGCGAGTTCCTGGGAGTCCCGCTGATCGCGCTGTGCGAGACGCCGTTTCACGGCTCGCGCGGTGTCAGCAAGCGCCTCACGGACCTGACGCTGGCCTCCCTCATACTCATACCGGCCGCGCCGTTCATGCTGATCATCGCGCTGTTGGTCCGGCTGTCTTCGCCGGGCCCGGTCATTTTCAAACAGCCCCGCTACGGGCTCGATGGCCGGCTGATCATCGTGTACAAGTTTCGCACCATGCGGGTGACGGAAGACGGCGATTCGATCCGCCAGGCCACCCAGTCGGACTCCAGGATCACCTCCCTCGGGCGCCTCCTGCGCCGCACCTCGATCGATGAATTGCCGCAACTGCTCAACGTTCTGCAGGGCCGGATGAGCCTGGTCGGCCCACGGCCACATGCCGTTGCCCACAACGAGCTGTATCGCAAGTTGATCAAGGGCTACATGCTGCGGCACAAAGTGACCCCGGGCATGACGGGTCTCGCCCAGGTGCACGGCATGCGTGGTGAGACTCAGACGCTTGAGCAGATGGAAGCCCGTCTGAAATATGACCTCGATTACCTGCGCAACTGGTCGCCGCTGCTGGACCTGAAGATTCTCTTCAAGACGCTGCTGATCGTGGTGCGCGGCGAGAAGGCCTACTGAGGTACTTGTGAGCGTTGCGCGAGAGGATATGCCGTGCTGCTGCGGCTCACCTCTGCCGCGAGCTGCATCCGCCGCGCGGCGATGATGCCCGAGAAATACCAGAACATGTAGGAGAGCGAAGCGAACAGGTGGATGGCGCTGTAGAACGTGGCCAACGTGATGACCACGACCACGCCGATCCAACCGACGGCCATTGATCCGACGAGTCCCGAGTCCGAGCGTGCCACGGCAATCGCGTCGCGGAATACCAGCCAGTAGAGCAGGAAGACCAGCGCCGTGCCGAGCAGGCCCACCTCCAGGATGAACACCGTGACGGAGAGGATGACGAAGCTCTTGAAGAGGCCTGCATAGTTGCCGCTGAAGGCCTGTCCCAGGTTGGATGTCGATGCGTTGCCCAGCCCCAGCCCGAACGCCAAATGGACAGGATCGCGCGACAGATACTGCATGGGGACTTTCAAGGCATCACCGCGGCGGACCGGAGCCGTGGTTCCCACGCCCACATGCGTGGAATTCATGTACTTGTCCATCTCCTGCTGATTGGTGAAGAAGTCCTCGATGTGCTTGTTGCCCTTGTAGGGGCTGTACACCTCCATCGCGTCGTAAACCGGTATCAGGATGGCCGCGAATGCGACGAGCAGGCCCGCGCCCGCGGCCAGTACCTTCAGCCGCTTCCCCGCTGGCGAGCCCGCAGCGATAGTGGTCAGCAGCCCGGCCGGAAGCAGCAGGACCGTTGCCTTGGTCTCATCGATCATGGTCGGGAACAACAGCGCAAAGAACAGGATCACGAAATGCCACTTGTTCACCCGGTTCTTCATCATGAAGCCGACGGCCAGCAGGGTGCAGCAGATGAGAAAGATCGACAGGACTCCCGAGTCGACCAGCGTGCCGCGGACGTCGTCGCCGGAGAAGCGTTGCGCGCTGTAAATGACGTAACGCTGATAGACCGTGATTGGAATCTGAATCAGCGCGATCGCCAGGATGAGCTTGATCTGCTGCTGCAACTGCTTGTCCGTAAACGGATAGACGGCTGGCAGCAGGAATAGGGGAATGGCGCGCAGATACGAGCGCATGCCCGCAAGGGTAGGGCCGGAGCCGACATCGTTGGTCAGAATCCCACACAGAATGATCACCGACAGCAGGCCGAAGACGAACCAATACTTCGGCGCTACGAAGGCGAACCCGTAGCGCACGCCACGCATGAGAATCACGATGACGGCGATCAGTGAGAACACCTCGGGGATCAGCCGTAGGTAGCCAACGAGATTGAAGGCCTGGACGAGGCAATCAACCAGGGTGGCGGCCAGAATCAATATCAGCACTAGTACATGCATTGCTCGCTACCCGACGGCTTGCGTGAAGTCTATGTCATAACTTGCGGGATGGCCCACGGATCCGCCCTATGGAGCCCCAACCGCCCAATTGCTGCAGCGTGAGCTCGGCAGCGAGGAAAATCGAGGGTGGCAAGCGAGCTGGCCATCAGGCTTCGGTGGCTGGAGTGCTCATCGGCGGGTTGCCAGCGGTGCGGCGCGGCTCCCCGACGGCATGCGCCGACAGGCGTTTGCGCAGCCGGCCCGCCGGCCGTTCGATGGCATAGTAGATGGCGGCCGCCAGCCCGATCGATGCAACCCAGCCGACACACAGCAGCACCCAGATCGAGTGCCCCCAGACGGTGTAGACCATCTTCAAGACGCTCAGGTGGAGCAGGTAGAGGGAATAGCTGATCAGCCCGATCCAGCTCAGGAGCCTGGAATTGAGTGGCCGCATCGGCCCCCAGCCCGGGTAGCGGATCGCAACGACAAACACGGCGACGAGGCAAACACCCTGCAGCGTGTAGCGCGCCGTGTCCATGAAAGACGGATTCGCTACGACAAAGCTCAGTGCGAGGCCGGCGAGTGAGAGCGGGAAGAGAACGTACTTCCAGAGTTTCTCGCTGATCCGGGTCGGATCCAGGACCGGATTACCCCACACGGCCAGGGTACATCCGAGCAGAATGGAGTCGATGCGGGTATCCGTCGCGCAGTAAGTGCGGTTGTAGGAGGATTGCAGCGCGAATTCCAGATAGCACCGCCACAGCAGGACGATGGCGCAGACCGCAAGCAACACGGCCGCGCGCTTTCTGGGCTCTTCGAGTCTGACGAGCCACAGGAAGATCCACGGAAAGAGCAGGTAGAAATGCTCTTCCACCGCGAGTGACCAGAAGATGTCAGTGCCCGGCGCGAGATGCTCCGTAGGAAAATAGATCTGCAGGTAATTAGTCAGCTGCAGCGCCTGTCCGAGCACAGATGACCACTCCATGTGGTTGCCCGTGCGTATGAGAACACCGTAGTGTCCGCGCAAGGCCGCGAGCAGCAGAATCAGGAAGAACGGGGGAAAGATGCGCAACGCCCGCCGCAGGTAGAACTTCCCGAATGCAATGCTGCCGGTGTCCTCCACCTCGACTCGCAGCAGAGTAGTGATCAAATAGCCCGACAGGAAGAAGAATACCGTCACGCCGAAGCTGCCGGGAATGACATCGCGCAGCTGGGCGGTCTGCATCGTGTGGCTGCTGAGGACGAGCAGCACCGACAATCCCCGTAAGCCATCCAGGGATGGAATGTGCGAGGCGCCTCTGTGTGCCATGTGGCGTCGAGCTCCCGGTCCGGGTTAGCTCTTCTTCTGAACTACGAGTGCTTGCACGGGGCGGCCATTATACCCAGGCCGCCCCGCATGCGGCAGATGCTTTTATCCGGGGTCATGCGGCGGCCGAAGCCGCCGCCGCGGATTCCCTACTGATAAGGGTTTGTGGTGTTGGTCGAGCCAGCGGACTTCACCCAGGGGTACTGTGCCGTCGACCATTGCTGAGCCGGGGTACCGTAGTTCCCCGAGGGTGCCCAGTTGATGTCGAAGAAGAAGTAGTGACTGCGGTCCAGTTTGGGGCCGCGCACTTCCCATATGTCCGCAAGGGTGGGAATGGGGTTCATGTTCTTGGTGATGTAGCCGCCGATATCCGTGATTTCCACGTCCGGTCCGAACAGGATCTTGCCGCGCCAGTCGCTCGAGCCCTTCCACCAGCCGCGATACACCTCATCCGAGAAGATGCTTCTGCGGTATTCGGGATTGCTGTGACTGCTGGTCCCGGGCCCGGAGACCTGCGCCGCCGAGGCAGTGGGCAGGCTGGGATATACCCAACTCGCTATGAAGCTGTCCGCGCCACCGAGCACCATGCGGTATTTCTGGATCTGGGTGAACACGGCGGTCCAATTGGCAGCCGAATCCGACCTGATGAACAGGTAGTTGCCGGCCACCATCACGTTCGAAGTCTTGAAGCCTTTCGTACCGTCGCGCACCCCGGCCATCAGGGCGTACAACTGGTCAAACATGCCTTTTTCGGAGTAGTCGGCCCCGGGGGTGGCCAGGGTGACGGAGCTGCCGCTGGTATCGATGGCGTAAGCGGTTTCTTCGAACAGCGTGACGCCTTCGAAACTGGGGTCCGAGTCATAACGCTGTGCCATTGCCTGGAACATGGCTATATAGGCGTTGGTTACGGCTGTGCTGTAGCGCTTGGCCGCAATGCCCCGAGGCGCAGGCTGATGCGTGTAGTCCACCTGGACGTTCTGCGCACCATACTTCTTGATCAGCCAATCCGGTACGACCGCGCGCCCGTTGGCAGTACTCGCGTTGTTTCCGTAGTAGGCGTCCTGTACGCGCACCCACAGGCGTTTGTTTACACCCTTCAGGGCCTTCAGATAGGCATCGATGACCGACCAGTCGTAATTCGGGCCGGTCGTGCCGGTGTCGATGGTGCGCCACATGATCGCAATCGCGATGCCCGCGACGTTGTCATTGGGCTTCAGGCTGTTGATGAGCTGCACATCCCGGTTGAACTTGCTCATGTTGGTTCCGCCCGCATAGTTGAAATACGGATAGAACCCGGGATGGAACTTGAGCGCATCCCCCGAGGGCGCCGTCGGTGAGGCGACGCAATCGGCTCCAATGCAGACCTGCGGCGGCGGTTGCGGCCGTTTCGTACTCTGCGCCTGCACCGCGCTGGTGCTGAATAATGCGGCAGCGACCGCCAGTGCAAAAAGTCCACGTGAATCCATCAGTTGCTCCTGCCAATCAAACGAGGGGTTAGCCATCGACCATAATCTAGGCCGGGAACGTAGCGCTGGGACCTTTGTCCGTCAAACTGTGGACACCCGGCGACACTTCCCAGTGAGATAATCGAAATCTTCGGCAGTGCCGCAGCGCGGGGCCTGGTGGGCGGCGCAGCGCTGAGGTCAGCTGCGTGTGTACGAACCGCAATATGACACCTTCCTTGACAAATTACCGGGAACCAATGCACGAATCCGCTCCTGTCCAACCGAACAGCGCGCGCCCCGCGCCGCGGCAGCCCACCGTCGCAACGCGGCTACAGTGGGTAGACCAGGCGAAAGGCATAGGCATCGTTCTCGTTGTCTTCGGACACGTCCTCGACGGTGTGCACAACGCCGGCATCCCCATCGATGCATTCACCTTCCGGTTAACCTGGGATGCCCTCTATTCGTTCCACATCCCGCTGTTTTTCTTCCTGTCAGGGTTGTTTTTCCCACACTCCTGGCAGCAGCGTGGCCTGCGCGGAGTGATGCTCAACAAAGTGGACACGCTCGTGTATCCCTACCTCCTGTGGTCGTTGCTGCAGGGATTTACCCAGGTCGCGCTGTCCCAGCACGTCAACAATCCCGTCACGGCCGGCGAGGTGTTGTCGCTGTTGTGGCATCCACGCCAGGAGTTCTGGTTCCTGTACGCGCTGTTTTTCACGTACCTGATTGCGTGCGTGCTGTACTTTTTCGTGCCCGCCCGGCAGCGCTGGATGTTGCTGCTCGGCGCGGTCGCGCTGTACTTCCTTCGGACCGACATCCCGCATGTTGCCGCCATCTGGTATCCGGCGTGGTACCTGGTTTATTTCCTGGCCGGCGCTGCGTTGCAGCGGGTTGCCCGGCTCATAACCGAGCGGACCGCGATCTCGTTGCCGGTGGCTGCGTTGGTGTTCGGTGGCGCAGTCGCGGCGTTGCACCAACTTTCCGGCCAGCTCGCGGGTGGCCAGTCGAATCCGGTGATCTCGGCGGCCAACATCGTGGCCGCCGGCGCCGGCACAGCGATGACCCTTGCGGTCAGTGCCCTCCTGGCGCGCCACGGTTGGAGCTCCATGGCCTATCTGGGCCGCATGTCCCTGCAGGTCTACCTCCTGCACACCACGGCCGCGGGCTTCACGCGCATCGTGTTGCAGAAGGTGTTGGGAGTGCACAACCTCCAGGTGCACCTGGTGTTGGGAACCGCCGTGGGTGTCGGCGCGCCGCTGCTGTTCGCGTACCTGGTGGAGCGGTGGAAAATTCCCGGGCTCTTCTCGCTGCCCCCGAAACTGCAGTTGCGCAGGAGTGCCGCTCCTGCGCCTTCCTAGTTGTTCTGGAAGCTCTTCAGCGGATAGCGCGCATCAGGCGTAGCACGTCCGCGCACCAGCGCTGCCTTGGCCTTCGTGCCAAGGAAGGAGGTGCGTTGCTTGAACGGGGAGGGCTCGACCCGCGAGTAGTCGATGTACCGGTCGAAGGCGATCGCGCCTCCCATGGACACCTTGAGTTTGTTCTTCAGCACCCACATCAGCGGCCCGATCTTGGGTACCTGCGGGATCAAGGCCGAACGCATGGCCGTGCGGGCGGTGGTCACCATCCAACAGTTCTGCTCGCAGGCGTGAACTTTCTGTATGGCCTTGTGCGCATCGGCGCTGGCCTTGATCTCTTCCCAGGACTGGCGCGCCAGGTTGCCCATCAACAGGTCCGAGCGGACGTTGCAGGTCCAGACATCGGACCACGGGTCGATGAAGGCGAAATCGGTTCCCGCCGTGCAGCGGATCAGCCGCGGATGTCCCAGGATTTTCTCTATCAGGCCGAGATTCAGGTATGCGCGGAACCAGTTCTTCGGCTTACCGCTGCCGAGCATCGAGGTGATCAGGCCCTCGACCTTGCGGGCCACTGTCACGCGGTCGTAAAAGTAGTTGTCGTTCTTGTAGAACTGCCATGCGTTGTGCAGCGTGGAGGTGGACAGTTCCACACCCATGGAGCGCGCCATTTCGTACACCTTGACGAGCTGATCGACGTTCTCGTCCTGGATCACGAAGGCGAACCCGAGATCCTCACCGCCCGCTTCCTGCAGCGCGCGCATGCCGGCCATCTTGGTGGCGTAGCCGTCCTTCTCGCCGCGGATGGCATTGCTCGTGGCCTCATCGCCCTCCAGGCTGAGGCGGACCTTGATCTTCGGATATTTCTTGATGATGGGGACCAGCTTTTCCGGATGCAGACCGTTCGAGCTGATCTCCAGAATGCGTGCCTTGGGGTAGAGCAGATCGACGAGATCAGGCAGATCGCGCCGCAGTGTCGGCTCGCCGCCCGACACGTTCAGGTTGTCAAAGCCGCCCGGCAGCTTCGACAATGTTTCCAGGCTCACTTCCTCTTTCTGGTCGGTCGGATTCTTCCAGATGTAGCACATCTGGCATTTCGAGTTGCAGCGGTAGGTCGATATGATCGTCAGGTCCATGGGTCACTCTTGTTTTGCACGGGCCCGCGGTAAAACGCGGGGCGAGTGGGCGAGTTCCCACGAAAAGCGCGAGCTTCAGCGTGATTATCGCCTGGTCGCTTGCGGCTTCAGCCGGAAATGCGGCCGGCGCAGACAGGCGAAAGTATGTGCGTAGCAGGGCCAAAAGTCGATGAGTTCCAGATGCCATAATCCGCAAGCGGATAAAAGCTGTGCAGCGGCGCAGCAGGCGCCTGGCAGGCGGTGTGACGGTGCCTCAGGGCGGCAGTACAGGGGGGTATATGTAAAACTAGGTGACCATCGATTTCCGCGGCTGCACCTTGGCGGCCTTCCCTCAAAAACAATTTCAACTTTTTTGCACCCGGCAATAGCGATGTTCCGGGGCCGGGGCAGACGTGCTCTTCAACTCGATCCAGTTCCTGGTTTTCTTCCCGTTGGTAGCCGCCGCGTATTTCGCGGCTCCGCAGCGCCTGCGCTGGGCGCTGCTGCTCGGCGCGAGCTGCTACTTCTACATGGCCTTCATCCCCGTCTATATCCTCATCCTCGTGCTGACCATCCTGGTCGACTACTTCGCAGCGCTGTATATCGAGTCAGCCACCGGTGCCCGCCGGCGCATGGGCCTGGTGGTCAGCATCGTAAGCACGTGTCTCATACTGTTCTTCTTCAAGTACTACGACTTCGTCATTTCCAACATCAATACGGTGGCGGCCGCAACCGGTATCGGCCTGGCGCTCACCCCCCTTGGGCTGATCCTGCCGATCGGGCTGTCGTTTCATACTTTCCAGAGCCTGTCGTACGTCATCGAGGTGTACTGGGGCAAGCAGCGTGCGCAGCGGCACTTCGGCATCTATGCGCTCTACGTGATGTTCTTTCCGCAACTGGTCGCAGGTCCCATCGAGCGGCCGCAGAATCTTCTGCATCAGTTCTATGAGCGCCACGATCTCGATTACGTGCGCATCCGGGACGGCCTGCGGCAGATGCTGTGGGGATTCTTCAAGAAGCTGGTGGTCGCCGACCGCCTGGCGATATACGTCAACACCATCTACGGCAACCTGGAGCACCACACCGGTCCCACGATTGCGCTGGCCACGGTGTTCTTTGCTTTTCAGATCTACTGTGACTTCTCCGCGTACTCGGACATCGCGATTGGAGCCGCCAGGGTGCTGGGCTTCTCGCTGATGACCAATTTCCATAAGCCGTATTTTTCACGCAGCATCAGCGAGTTCTGGCGTCGCTGGCATATCTCCCTGTCTACGTGGTTCAAGGACTACGTCTACGTGCCCTTGGGCGGCAACAGGGTGCCGCGCCCCAGGTGGGCTTTCAACATCCTGTTCACCTTCACCATCAGCGGGTTGTGGCATGGAGCGGCCTGGACGTACATCATCTGGGGCGCGCTGAACGGAGTTTACCTGGTGGCCTCCACGAGCCTGCAGGGCACTCGCGAGGCAGTGGCGCGGGCGATTGGCCTGTTACGCTGGCCCCGCCTGCACCAGTTCCTGAAGATCGCCGTGACGTTCGGTCTGACATGCATCGCGTGGGTGTTCTTCCGGGCCCCCGGTTTCGATGAGGCGCTGGCGGCGTTGCATCACATGCTGTGGAATTGGGGCCCGGTGTTTACGGGAGGGGCGAAGGAGTTGATCTACGGGGCCCTGGGTATTGCTGTCGTATTGGCCGTGGACGCGTGGAGCGGCGAGCGTCACTTCCATGAAGCCGTCGGCGCCCGGCCGCAGGTAGAGCGCTGGGCGATCTACCTGGTGCTGATTCTCTGGATCTTGAGTGCAGGTGTATTCAATGCCTCTCAGTTCATCTACTTCCAGTTCTAACGCTGGGGCTTGCGGCGGTTCCGGTGCCCGCGCCTTTTGGAAGCTGCTCCGCAACGGCTTGCTGTTGCTCGTGCTGCTCTTCGTGTTGGACCGTGCCCTAGGTGCGCTGGCGGAGCATTGGTTCTTGAAGACGCGCGACGGGGACACCGGCGAGACGACCAATGCGCTGCTCGAAAACAAGAGCGCAGTGGTCGTCTTCGGCGATTCGCGGGCCGAGAGTCACTACGTTCCGGCGAAAATCAGCGCGGCGCTCGCAGCTTCCGCGTTCAATGCCGGCTTCAAGGGATCCAACACCATCTACGATTTCGGCCTGCAGCAGCTCATTTTCGACCACTACACTCCGAGGCTCATCATCCTGGACTTCTCCGCGTACAGCCTGATGAAGACCCGCGACAACCCGTATAACCGGCTCGAGCCGCTGTATCCGTACTGGCGCGACCCGGCGGTGTGGCGGGTCATCGACTCCGGGGACTGGAAGCAGCGGCTGACTTTCTTCTCCCGCCTGTATCCGTACAACTCGAAGATTCATTCCATCGTGATGTTCAATTTCATGGCGCACCGCCCTCATGCGGCCGACGGCTTCGAGCCGCAGTTTGGTGTCATGGGGAATCGGCCGTTGGAGCCGCTCGATCGCCGGCCCGTGACCTACAGTGATGATCTAACGGCATACCTGGAGCGATTTCTCGTATCGGCGCACGATCACGGCGTGCCTGTGGTAATCGTGCAGTCGCCGCGGCACGCGCCCGGGTCGTTTGCCCTGCCGCTGCTGATCAAGCAGCGTGTCGACGAGTTTGCGATTCCTGTCATTGACTTCGACATCGCAACGTACCCGCAGTTTGCCGACCACCGGCTGTACCGCGATCCGAGTCATCTCAATGACACTGGAGCCGAGCAGTTCTCCGAGCTGCTCGGCTCCAAGCTCTGCGAGATGTATTGCGAGGCACTGCGGCAGCCGCCTGAGACGGCTGCGCGGTAGGGCACCAGCGCCCCGCGTCGGCCGCGGCGTTTGGGTCCGCGCGTATGCGGGTCTGCGCCTAAATGACGCTTCTACCCAGAAGCTTCGGCTCGCGAACCACCCGGTGATAGACCGCGTACGTCTGCTTGGCGATACGCGCCCAGTCGTATTGCTCGGTGACCCAATGCCTGCGTGACTCACGGGCTGCTTCGTCGAGCGGTGCCCTCGCAACAGCGAGGAGCCTCGCTGCAAGCGCCTTCACATCTCCGACGGGGAAATAGCTCGTGGACGGAAGACCGATCTCCAGGTTGGCCGGAATGGCGCTGGCGAGGACCGGCAGTCCGTAGGTCAGCGCTTCCAACAGCGCGATAGGCAGTCCTTCGTGGGAAGAGGGCAGCACGAATACACCGGCATGCGTGTAGAACTGTGCGAGCGCCGTTCCGTGTTGATAGCCAGCCAGGACTACGCCTGCTTCCCTGGCCGCTGCCTGAACTTTACCGGTGTAGTCGCCTGCACCTGAGCCCACCAGCACGACTTTCCAACCAGGCGGCCGCGCCAGCGCGAAAGCCCGGATCAGGTCGAGCTGGCGTTTCTCTGCAACGATGCGTCCCACCTGGAGGAAATAACGCCCGGGTTGCACCCCGAAACGCTCGATTTCGTTCGAGTCGGTTTGCAGATTGACCGGTACGGCACCGTTCGGGATGACATCGGAGTCTCGGCCGTACCGCGCGTGAATCACCTGCTCGATGACCCTCGAGATCGCGATACGTGCATTGGCGCAGCGCATTCCGAAGCTCTCGCCCGTGCGCAGCACCCATTTGGCGAAGGGACCCCATTTGTCGCGGTCATAGTCGGGCCCATGGTTCGTCACGACCACGCGCAACCCCAATAGACGCGCGAGTGGCGTCACGATGGCGGGGCCGATGGCGTGTATGTGCAGAATGTCGGGCCGCACCACGGCCGCGTACACGACACCCAGCAGCGAATGGATCACCGCCTCGAATCCCGATGTGCGCGGCGACCAGATACGGCGTATACGAATGGATCCGAATGAACGTCGGTCGGATGGAACGAACGGAGTTCGCACCAGAACCTCGACATCGCAGCCCAGGTGCGCAAGGCGCTCATACAGCTGTTCGGCGTGCGTCTCGACGCCGCCTTGCACTGAGGGTATCCCGCGGATGCCCAAAACCATGATTCTTACGGGGCGCACTCAGACTCCCTCATGACGACGCGCTCAAGGGCAACGGGCTTGCGGTTGTCACGTGCACTCCCAGGTCGCGGTACACCGCCATGATTCTCTGGCGATACATCGCGACCGTGAACTCTTCGGCAACCCACCGTCGCCCGGCCCTGCCCATCGCCTGAATCTGCGCACCAGGACGCGAATCGAAATCCTCCAGTGCCCTCTGCAGCGAGCTGACATTGCCGCTTTCGAAACACACTCCGGTCTCGTTCTCGCGGATCAGCTCGGGAATGCCACCGATGCGCGCCCCGATCACGGGTTTGCCCAGAGCGTATGCCTCGAGCAGGCTCACCGGGGCGTTCTCGTACCATTCGGAAGGTAACACCACCGCACGGCAGCTTCCAATAACATGACGCAGTTGTTGTCCCCCGAGGTGTCCCAGGAAAGTGACATCCGCGTTCAACCCGGCGGCCAGCGCCCGCATTTCTTCCAGCTCCGGGCCTGTGCCCGCGATCAGCAGCTTCTTGCGTGCCCCGGCCACCGCACGAATGAGCGTTGCGACGCCTTTCTGCCGGATGACCCGGCCGAAATACAGGAAGGCATCTCCCGGCTCGTAGCGTGGCTCATAGCGCGGCACGTCGACAAAATTGGGCACATGCCTGAACAGGGACGCCGGCATTCCCCATTCGCTGAATTTGTCGATGTAGAAGCGGCTCGGAACGACGAAGCAATCCACGTGCCGCCGATATGAGCCGAGGAGCTTATGTACTACCGCTTCCATCATGACAACCAGGCTCATCGCCGCGGACCCGCCGATGCAACGGTTGCGGACCACGTTGTACACCTTGCCCCCCTTGCAGCGCTCGCAAATGCCATCGGGCGCGAGCATGTTGTAGGCGGGGCAGGCGATCTTCAGGTCATGGAGCGTCAGCACTGTCGGGATGCCGCGCCCTTTCAACAATCCGAGGATGGAGGGTGAAATGTGATGATAGATGTTGTGGGCATGGGCGATGTCCGGGCGAACCCGGCCCAGCAGCTCGCCCAGGCGGCGGCGTGCCTCGAACGAATAGATGACTTTCGGCAGGCGCACCAGTTTCTGCGTCAGCGAATAATCGCCATGCATCTCCAGGTCGTCGATGAAATACTTCGACCACGGCGTGGCGTGATTCCCGGAATGCTGCATCGAGAACGGGACGACGTTCCAGCCAAGCTCTTCGAACATACGATTGTGCGCGAAGAAGATGGCCTCCGACCCGCCGCGGTCGTAGTAGTAGTTGTTGATGGCGATCAGCGTGCTCAATGTCGCAGCCCACCCGTGTCAATGAGCTCGGCCAGGCCCGCGGCGTTTGCCATCGAATGCCGCGCCATGGCGTATTCATGCGCCCTGCGCGCCAACCCCGCGCGCTTATCTGTGTCAGCAATGAGGCTTCGCACTGCCGCGGTGAGCTGTTGCTCGGAATCCTCACACACGACACCCAGGCCTTGCTGTTCCAGCAGGCGGTCGGGATCCACCTGCAGGCTGACCACCGGAACTTCCCGCATCCACGCCTGAATGAAGGTGTTGGGGAAACCTTCGTAGCGGCTCGTGTTGACGAAGACGTGGCTGCGCGCGAGCAGCTCGTTGACTTCGGACTGGCTGCGCGTACCGAGGTACTGCAGGTTGGGCGTCTGCCCGATCCGGCGCAAAAGAGCCTCCGCCCAGGGTTTTTCGCCCTTGCCGGTGGCATCGGCGCCAACCATCACGAAGCGGACGTCCGCCACGTCGCGCAGCGACTCCGCCAGGTTCACGAACGCCTCGGGACGTTTCCACGGCTTCAGGCCCGCAATCCAGGCCACGGTGAGCTGGCCGGACTTGTCGATCTTCTCACACGGGCTGGGGTGAAAATTGGGAATGACCGCGTCGGCCTTGCGCCGATAGTTGCGCTCGAGCAGAGCGGCCTGGTCCGTCGTCTGAGTCACGATGCGGCTTGCACGCCGTATACCATATTCGACGCTGCGCTTTTCCAGGAAGCGGCGGACTGGATTGCGCCCATCGAGCGACATGTCCGGCGAAACATCGCTGTCATGCGCAACATGCCACACCAGATTGGCCCCATGCCGCTGCGCGTAGTAGGCGCAGACGCCGGTGTATCCGCACGCAACCCGCTGGTAGATCGCATGAGGTTGAATTTCCTCCAGCGCCTTGTACAGCGGCAGGGCCTGGCACAGATACCCGAATCGGGGCGGCCGCGGATCGCTGCCGACCCGCACGACACGGTATCGATCCGAACTGTCATCGCCGTCGGAAACGCTGTTCAGGTAATAGATCTCGTACCGTCCCGTGGAGTTGAGCACGTCCACGAGACGCTCGATCTGGTACTCGGCGCCGCCTGACTGGGTCGCCGAGTGCATCGGTGTCACGATGCACAGCCGGTTGCTTTCCACTGCCCGGGTGCTCACGTGGGCGAGCTCGCGAGAATGCTGACCATCTGGCGCTCGACGATGTCCGCGATCGTGCCATAGGTTCGATGCTTCAAGGCATAGCGCTTGCCGCGCTCACCCATCGTCCGCGCCAGGTCAGGAGCATGCAGCAGCGCGAGGATCGCTTTCGCGAACGCTTCCTCCTCGTAGGGGACGCAATAACCGCCGCCGCTTTCGTCAATCAGAAACTGCTGGTCCGGATGGGTGTTGGCTACGACTGCCTTGCCCATGGCCATGTATTCCACCAGCTTCGTGGGCGAGGCAACGTTGAATACGGGAGTTGGATACAGCGGTGAAACACAGACATCGGCATCCTGTACGTATTGGAGAGCCTTCGACTGTGGAAGCTGTCCGACGAACACGACGGATTCGGCCACCCCGAGTCGCTGCGCCTCACGCTTCAGGAAGTCCTCGTCTGCGGCGTCTTCGGCCTTGCCAACGAGGTAGAGCCTGGCCTCCGGAAGCTCGGCGCGGACTTTCACGAGCACGCGCACAAGAAAGTCGATGTACCGCGAGCGCGCAAGGGAACCGAGATACAGGAAGGAGGGCACGTTGCGTGGTATGACGCTGCGTCCCGTATCTGAGCCGGCGAACTGCGGTGCCTTGATCCCCATCGGCACGGCAGTCATTTTCTCCAGCGGAATTCCTTTGCGGGCGACTTCACGGCGCATGGCCTCGCTCTGCACGAACACGTGATCTGCGAATCGCAGCAGCACGCGGTAGAGGAGCAAACCGAATGTGGCGCCGCGGATCCGGTACAGAAACGGATACCTCGCCGTCCCGTCGCCCGCCCGGCGCAGGTACTCCTCCGGGAAGGGATAAGACAGCCAGTAGATGAACTTCTTCCCGTGCAACCGCGCGGCCAGCAGTGCAAACACGGCGGATAAGAATTTGTCTTTGACCTCCACGCCGTCGTACTGATCACCCTTCAACAGGCCAAACACCCGCGTGTCGTTCCAGATGCCCGCGAAATGCTTGTGAAGGCGGCTGAAAAGGGAAGGCCGGTGATTGGCGGAAGCCACCCAGGCGCGTCCGCCGCCCCACGAGGCCACGTAGGAGCGGGTGCAGTGCTCCTCGCTCTGCAGGATCCAGTCGATCTTGTGACCGCGTCCGGCGAGCTCCTCCCCGAACAATACCGACACATCCACGCGGGTGGGCGGATACGGGTCGGAAGAGATTACCAGCAGGCGGAACTTGTTCACCTTTGCGGTCGCTTAGGCCGGAGTCTGACCGTCTCCATATCCGTACCCATAACCGTACTTCTGGGATGCGTCCGAGGAACGGTTGAGCACCAGGCCCGCAATCGGAAAGTCCGCCAACAGCTCGGCCGCCTGCTGCAGGTCTGCGCGTGGAGTGATCCCCTCGGAGGCGACCAGCACGATTGCATCGATGCGGGGTGCGACCACCAGCGCATCATCCGGACTCAACACCGGCGGCAGATCGATGAGGATGAGCGGATTCGTCGTTGACGAATTGATGAATTGCAGCAACTCCTCGAGGCGGCTCGAGGCGAGCAACTCGGCCGAGTGCTGCGTGGCGGTCGCGTTGCCGGCGATCACCAGGTTCTCGATGCCGATGGACATGAACAGGTCATTGGGCGTTTCGACCCGTAGCTCGAAGAAATCGCGTAGTTCGTTTTGGGGGGTGATGCCAAGCGTGCGGCACACACTCGGATTGCGCATGTCCAGGTCAAGCAGTACCACCACGCTGTTGGCTTCGCGCGCCAGGCTCAAGGCGAGATTCACAGCCGTGAGCGACTTGCCATCCTTCGGCGCGGCACTCGTTATGCCGATGGTCTGCCAACCCTTCGACCGCACGCGGTGCAGGATTCGGGTTCGAAGCATTCCATAGGCCGCAACCGTACCCCGGTCTTCAGCGACTGATGCGCTCAAGAGCAGGCGATTCTCGCGAGCCACATGCGGGTCAAACGCAACGCGGCGAGCCTGAATCTGGGTCGTAGGCAGAACTCCCGGCTCGACCGGGCGTCGGGAATAGGACTGCGCCGCCGTTGCGGGTTGACCCACCATCCCCGGACGGTTACCGCGGAGGGATTTCGTTTTCTCGAGAGCTGCTTCGATGATAGTCATAGTGGAATCCGTGGGTCGGCGACAAAACGAGGTCTCATCTCAGGGCCGAAACGACCACGGTGCCGACAATGAAAAGCGCCGCCGCATACGCGGCAGCCCATGATACGAACACGAGCCTGCGCCGCCGCCGGTCGCGTGTGTTGGAAATATGCGGGATTGCAGCAAGTACCTGCGCGTCGCCGAATATGGGCAGATCGCGCGCGCTGCGGATATTCGAATCGCTGGCCTCGGCAATCGCTACCGCGATACCGGAGAACAGGCCTCCCAGCACCACGCCGAGCAGGATCAGCCCTACCCGGTTGGGATACACGGGCAGCCGGGGCGGATAGGGTGCCCGGATCAGCGTGAACCGCTCGCCGCCCTGCTCGGTCTCGAAGTTCTGCGCAATATTGGCGTTCTGCAGCTTGTCCTGGATGCCCTGGTAGGTGGTCTGCAGGCTGTTGCGGCGCCGCTGGATCTCCGAGTATTCGCGCTCGACGCCGGGAGTCCTGCGCAGCATCTGCTCGTACGAGTCGATCAGGGCGGTCTTTCTGGCGGCCTCGGCGCGCAGCGTAGTCAACTCCTTGCGCGCGGACTGCAGCTGGTTGGCGGTTGTCAGATACAGCGGATTGTTCGCGTTCGCGGCGATTCCGTTGCGGCTCACCGCCGCCTGCCCGTCACTGAGCTGTTGCAATGCCTGCTTGAGCCGCTTGACCTCCGGGTGATCGGGGGTGTACCGCTGCTGCGCCTCCGCCAGTTTGGCCCGCACGGTGGGCAGGTCGGTCATGTCACCGGAGTTCGTGATCATGTTGGCACTGGTCTGGCTGAGCTGCACGGCCAGCAGCGATTCCTTCTCTTCGGCGCGCAGGATCTCCTGTTGGATGTTCTCCAGGTCATGCTGCTGGCGGTCGATGGAGGCCTCGTTGCGCGCGACGTACTCGGGCAGGGCATCTCCATGCTGGTTCTTGAAACCCTTGATCTCCTCGTCGATGGCGCGCATCTGGCGGCTGACGTCCTCGGCCTGCTTGGCCAGGAATTGGGCCGCGCCTGCGGCGGCCTGCTGACGGCTCTTCTGATTGTAGGTCAGGAACAGCGCCGCCAGGCGTTTCGTGACCTCGGCAGCGCGGTCATTGTCGGAGTTACGGTAGTGCAGCGAGAAGGCATTCGATTCCTGCAGCGGCTTCAGCGTGACAGGGTCCACCCGCTCGACCGAGGTCTCCTCGAGAACCTTCTGTGCCTTCTCGTGCGGGCTCAACGCGGTTCCCGGGTAGGGGTCGTACTCTTTGACCAGGTCTTTCAGGGGCTCGATGGTCATCACCCGGCCCTGCACGAGTTCGATCTGCTGGTTCGAGTAGCTCATGACGGTGGTCGTGACCACCTTCGGATCGACGGACGAGGGCTCGAGCAGAATCGTCGCAGTGGCCTGGTACAGCGGGGTCAGCGCAAACGCGAGGTAGACCGCAAGCAGGATGAAGACGGGGGCGATGATCGCAATGTATGCGGCCCGCCGCCGCAAAATGGGCGTGTATGCGCCAAGTCCTGACTCTGTCTGGGCTGCTGTGTTCATCGCAACTGGCTCGTATGTATGTCCATCTATGGCGCGGGTTCTAACGCTGGCGCTCGAGGCCACGGTAGCCGAAGGAGACGGATACGATATTCGCCTCGGCCGAGTTCACCTCGACACGATACTTCTGATAGTTGGACGAGAAGTTACCGGCGACAAAAAAGGTCGGGGTCATCATATATCGCAGGCTCACGATCCCGGTCGCGTAGTCGCGCGTATTGTCGCCAACCACCCCTGTGGTCGTTCTGTCACGGAAGTAGCGCACCGCGCCAGTGAAATGCAGACGCTGTGTCAAGTCCCGATCATACTGCCCGCGTACCTGGTCGGTCGTATACAGGCCGCCGGCGCTGCTGGGATAGATCGTCCGTCCGATGGAAAAAGTGTAGCTGCTGATCTGTTCCTTGTAGACGGTCGTGAAATTGGCTGCCCAGGGATTGGTGGTCACATCGAAAATGTGACCTTGGTTCTGCACGAACTTCGTACGCTGCCATTGGACGCTGAGAGTACTGCGCAGCACCTCGGTCCAGTTGTACCCGCCGTTCAGCTGCAGGCCGCCCGAGGTGGAGTGCGAGTCGATGGCCTTGGCCTGGTATCTCGAGCCATACGCGCCGATCGAAAAGTCAGTGCGCAGGTCGATGGTCTTCGCGTAATAGACCTTGCCCTGGTAGTAGTTGAAGTCGAGGTGCCCCGTCGTGTTCGCGGGGCTCCAGTCCATGCGCTGATACTCGGCCGCGACCCCGATGCTCGAGAGCGGCGTCAGCAGGTGCGTGAAAGTCGGGTCGAGGATCAGGTAGTTGCGCGTGGTGCCGACCAGCACCGTTCCGGTGGTGGGACTGGTGTTGCCCAAATCCGGATTCACGGGGTTCACCACGGCGCCTGGCTGTTCCGCGTTGACATCGTCGCGGTGATCGAAGAAGCCGACCAGGGTGAACCGGTCCCGCTGCCACGAGTAGCGGGTGTTCATGTTGAGGAACTCTTCCAGCCGGTTGCGGTTCGCAAGGCTCGGGTAGTAGTTGTACAGCAGGCGCGGCTGCAGGTTGGTTTCCGATTGCGGTGTTGCAATGCCGATGTTCGTCGCCGCATCCGCGAAATAACCTACCGCCCTCGTCCGCGTGACCGGATCGAGATCGATGTTGGTGTTGTAGGCGCTCGAGAGCGTGACGATCGGCTGATAGTAGACATCGGCCGCCCCGGCAGCCGTGGCGAGTGCCGCGGCCGCAGCTCCTGCCGCAGCGGCGGTCCAGGCAGCGCGCCTGTGCCTACGGGACGACGACGACATCGCCACTCTCCAGTTGCACGTTCTGTTCCAGGCTCTTGCCGGAGGCGACCTGGCCATAGTGGAAGCTCATGATCCGCTGGCCGCCCACCGAGTTGCGGATGACGATGATGCTGTCCATCTTCGCGTACGGGTTGCCCCCACCGGCGATGCTCAGTGCCTGCAGGACGTTGATGGCAGGATTCATGACAATCAAGCCTGGCTTGCTGACCTGGCCGATGACGTACGCCACGTTCCCCTTGACCTCGGTTATCGAGACCGTCACGACCGGCTCGGCGACGAATTTGCGCAGCTTGTTCTCCATTTCGACACGCAGCTGTTCCGGCGTCTTGCCACCCGCGACCAGGATGCCGATCAGGGGAAACGAGAACTTGCCGTCCGGGGTGACCGTGATAGTGATGGGCGGCATCTTCGGATCGTCGTAGACGCCCACCAGCATCTGATCGCCGGCATGGATCTTGTAGTCGGTTTGAGTGGCGACCATCGCCGGCGGGTCGGCGGCCACGGCCGGCGTGGCGGCTGCCATGCCCGTTAATACTGCCAAAAGCGCAAATCGCACGGCACCCAGATCACCCATGGTTAGCCCCCATACCTTCCCGTTGGACATTAAGTAGCCATCTTAGCAAGAGATATGCCCAGGCGGGGGGAGGCGAGGTGGCCCGCGGCCGCGCCCCATGCGTAGCTCCGTGCCTGAGGCGCGGTCGAGCGCTGGTTCATCGTATCCCCGTTCATGTTCGCGGCAGGCCGGGCATGCCACTTTATTATTCATTTGCATACTTCCATGTTGAACATATGTCAGGAAGCATGCATCACACGTCAGCATCAAACCGAAACGGCCAGGCGAAAGCAAGCTGGATTTGACAAGGCTCCGCCGCAAAACAGCATGGGTGCCAAACCGCTGTGATCAACACAGCGCGTATAACTCAGTCAACTCTCTGGGCCACTCACGCGCAGCGGCGCCTGCTGCGGGGACTCGTGGACGGATACGATCGAGATGTCGTGTGCGCGCGACGTCCACTCCAATGTCCACGCGCCGGGTGGAAATTTCGCCAGTATCCGCGGCAGTCCGCTGGTCTCCAGGACCATCCAGACACGGCGTCCCGTTGCAGCTTTTGCAACGAGGGTGGCATAGGAGTGGATCATGGGGAGGTTGCTCCAGCGCTGGATGGTGCCGCTGCGGCACGACCAGACTTCGAAGCGGGGATCCGTGTCGGCCACAAAGTAGAAATCGCTTTGCCGATAGTAGAAGTCGACGCCCGGGAAGCTGTCTATGACGATGTCGCCCGGGGTCGCATGCGCCTGCAGCCACGTGGCGGCCGCGCGAACGTCACTGCGCGGGTGGTAATGGCCTGCCAGGCGGCCACTCATGCCGATGCGGAAGTTGACCATCTCGGTACCGATGTTCCACAGATGCCCGGGGCGGAAATCCTCACTCAACACGAACGCGGCAATGCAGGCTAGAGCAGCCGTTGCGGCGGCCATCGGCGTCTGCCCCAGCAGTGCACGGACCACGCGCTGGATCGTGATGATCGAGAAGATGACAGCCAGGGGGTAGAGAAAGAAAACGTAGCGCGTTTCGTGGCGTGGCGGGTTCGACGCACTCGCCGCCAGCAACAGGATGACAAACAACGCGAGCAGGACGCGCTCGATGAGTGAAGTGTCCTCGAAACGCACGACGGCGCGCAGACAACAGGCACCGGCCAGGATGAACAGCCCGAGCGCGAGCAGGGGCACCGTGCGCGCCCAGGGCATTGCAACTTGTCGTACAGTGTCAGGAAGACGCACGAACTCGTAGCCGAGCAGAAAGACCTTGTGCGCGAGGGACAGTCCCGGTGTATGCCAATCGTGGGTGCTCAGTGCGAATGTGCTCCAGAAGAGCACGCAGGCAAGCAATGCAACATGCAATGGCCGGGACGAAGGGCTGACGAGCGCACGTCCTTCCAGTATCCCGAGCAGGATGAATACGACGAGCAGGCCCGCCGCCAGCTCGAATTGGTGCAGCGCAGCGCACGCCAGTATCAAGAGCACACTCAGCGCAGCTAGAGGTTTAGCTGGAGGTTTGAGCTGGGCCTGCACCTGGCGCACGGCCGCGTACACCACGAGGGCGGCCGGCAATATTGCCGCAATCGCCCACGCGACATGCGAGGGCAGCCTGGTCCACGGCATGACGGCTGCATCCAGGCGGCTCAGCGACGGGGTGTCCGGCGGTTCGACGTAGTCAGGCGGAAGACTCGGCTCGCCGCCAGTGAAGCGCAGGTCCGCCATTGTTAGCACGTAAGCTGGAATGAGGAGCAGGGAGCAGCCCGCCAGATACAACCAGTCACGCCGCGACAGCCGGCCGTCGGGGTGGGCGATGAAGGGCGGCAGGAGGTTGGTGAGCGCCAGGAAGATGCCCCCCTCCCAAACTGCGAATCCCAGCGCCGACAGGATGAGCATCGGCGCGAGGGCCCGCCGCTTGCGGTCGATCACGTACTCGAGAAAGAAGACGGCATACCAGGTGAAAAGCGCCTGAAACGGCGCATACATCCGCCCAAAGCGGCCGATCTCGATCTCCCACACCGAAAGCGCCAGAACGGCAACTGCGAGGAGGCCGGTCTCGGGTCCGCCGAGGCGGCGGCCGAGCTTGTACGCGGCCGGAAGCGCGACCACGCTCGAAACCGCTGCGATCAGCCTGGGCGCAAGCTCGGCAGATAGTCCGGCCCATTGCAACAGCGCCGCGGCGTATTGCAGCAACAGCCCGCGCACATACAGACCGCCGCAGGGAAATTCGGGTATCCCGAAATGCAGGACGTTTTGAACGGACTGTGCGAAGTAATACTCGTCAATGGCCAGTGGCCATCTGCCGAGTCCCCAGAAGCGCGCCAAGACCCCTGCGGCGATGCAGACCGCAGTGAACAGCGCGAGCGGCGTACGCCACGCCGCGGGTGGGCCGGAAGACCTGGCGCCAGTCACGTCTTACAGAGCAGCCGTTTTCTCGGCCCTGGCTTCGCGCGCCGCCCGCGGCAGCTCGGCCTTCGGATAGTGGATGACCTGCGCGCCCTGGTAATCCTTCAGGTGGCGGGCGTGGGTGAAGATGATCAACTCCGCCAACAGTCCGAGCGCGAACAGTTGCAGGCCGAGAACGACCACCAGTGCCGACAGCAGCAGCGCGGGCCGGTCCGCCAGACTCGCCTGGAAGGCAATGCGCTCGATCACCAGGTACAGCACGACGAGCGCCCCGATTGCAAACATGGTGGCGCCCAGCATGCCGAAGAAGCGCAGCGGCTTCTTCGTGAAGCGCACCAGGAAGAACACGGTGAATACATCCAACACGAAGTGGGCGTATTCGCGCGGCCGGTAGACGCCTTCGAAGCGGTCACGCTCGGACTGGCGCACTTCGATTTCGGCAACACTGAATCCCTGCCGGTGCGCAAGCACTGCAAGCAGCCGGTGCTGGTCGCCGTACAGTGACAGTTCCTGCAACACTGCGCGTTTCAGCGCGCGCGCGCCGCAACCGAGGTCATGCAACCGCATCCCCGTGACCCGCGATACGAGCCCGTGGAAGGCGGCGCGGCGGAATTTCTCGAATACGCCCCCCGCGCGCGGCCAACGCCATCCCACGGCGACGTCCTTGCGCTCCAGGGCAGTCACGAGCTTGCCGATATCCTCGGGGTTGATCTGATGATAGGCCGGCAGAGTCAGGATCAGCTCGCCGCTGCAGCGCTCGAAGCCCGCCATGATGGCCGTGGACTCCCCGAAGCTGCGATTCAGGACCACCATGATGATGTTGCCGGCACCGGAGTTGATCAGCGCCTGCAACCCCTGGATGACGTCGCGGTGCGGTCCGTCCACCACAAACACGAACTCGTAAGGAGTGCGCAGGGGATCCAGTCCCCGGCAGTATTCCGCATACAGCTCGCTGATGTCCTCGTGGCGCGGGCCCACGGGTACGATCACCGAAAGCCGGATGCCTGGGTTGCGTTCAGTCATTGAGTTTGTGTCTCGACACGCGTCACCTGCAGGTGCTCGGTGAGGCGTGCAAATTCATGGTCGCGCATATCACCGAGATTATAGATCAGCTCGCCGAGGGCTCCGGCGAACACCAGCATGAACGCGGCAGCGATGAAAATGATCCCGCAACCGGCTATCGGCAGTGACAAGGGGTCGCCTCGCAGGGCCGACTCGAGCAGCTCGTAGCCGATCAGCCCCGTGCCGAGAAACAGGATGGGCATGGCGAGGAGGCCGAACCACAGCAGCGGGCGCGCGGCAAACGAGGCGAGCGTCTTGATGACCAGCAGGTCCAGCAGCACCTTGTAAACACGTGACAGCCCGTACTTGGATTTGCCGAAACGGCGGGCGTGGTGCCTGGCCTTGACCTCGGCAATCCGTGGGGCCGCGATGGAGGCCATGGCGGGGATGAAGCGGTGCATTTCCGAATACAGCGGAATCTGCTTGATGAGTGCGGCGCGGTAGGCCTTCAGCGAGCAGCCGTTGTCCTTGATGGGGACCCGGGTCACCTTGCCGATCAGCCAATTGGCAATTTTCGACGGAATCTTGCGCGAAATGAGCTTGTCCTGGCGCTTGAAGCGCCAGCCGACGACGATGTCATAGCCTGACTCGATCGTCTCCAGGAACATGGGGATATCGAGCGGGTCGTTCTGCAGGTCGCCATCCATGGTCACCAGGACCTCGCCGCTGGCGAATTCGATCCCGGCCGCCATGGCCGCGGTCTGGCCACAGTTGCGGCGGAACTTGACCACCTTGAGTCGAGGGTCGCCCTGCGCGAGATCGACAGCCCTGGCAAGGGTCGCGTCCCTGCTGCCATCGTCGACGAACAGCATCTCGTAATCGAGGCCTGTCGGATCCAACGCGCGCGTCAACGCTGCGTACAGCGGACGGACGTTGTCCTCCTCGTTGTAGAGAGGCGCAATCACTGAAAGCCGCGGGTGTCCGCCCGGTGGGGCAGTTATTGGATGGTCGATCGGCATCGTTAGTTTATTCCCCAGCACATAGCATACCGGTGACGGTGCCCCACGTCACACAAACCTGCACCATTTGGGAACAGGGCGTTATGTTGCGTTCGGCCACGCGATGGTCTCGCCTCCCTGACGCGCCTCGTACCACAACATCATGCGCAGCCGGAGGTGACCGACTCCCGTGTGCAGCAAACGCAGTCCGCGAAGCTGGGATTCATACTGCTTCACCGCCTGCAACTTCATGTGCCGATGTCTGCCATGTGCAGCGGAACGCTGCCAGGTGAAACCACTCGCGGCGCGCTGCAAGCTGAAGGCATCCGCGGCGCGCTGCCAGGGTAACCTGCCACTTCCGGCAGATGCAGCCGGCAGCGCTTCGACCGGGCCGCGCAGCGCCAATCGATGCTCGAACGTATGGGGCTGCTCCGCATAGAGTCCGAGCCAGCGGCATTTCAAGTCCTGACATAACAATTCGTTGCCGAGCGCGGCGTCATCGGCATGCGCGAGCGGATAGCCCGGTATCAGGACGGTGTCCGCGCCCGCGGTCGCGGCCCTGACGGCGGCAATGATTTCCTCCATGCTGCCGCGACGCTCGTAGGGTTGCGCTCCGAAGTCGAACCAACGGGGCGCCACTCCGAGGATGGAGCAGGCCTTGCGGTCTTCGATGCGCCGTTGTTTTGCGGCTTCGCCTTCGCTGACGAAGCCTGACTTGCGGTCCCAGTCGCCGGTGGGCGCGTTGGAGGTGGGCTCGCATCCGAAAACTGTCAGGACTTCGACCTGGGTCCCGGCTTCGGCGGCACGCGCCATGGTCGCACCCAATGACAAGACGGCAGCATCCAGATGCGGTGACACCACCACTACGCGGCCCAGGAAGCGTTCGTCGAATTCGTCGCTGACAGGCCGCAATTAGACCCCTAGGTTGATTTTTCGCCCAGCATCGGAAAGAACAATGCCAGTGCGGCGCGCACTCCGAGTTGCAGCGGCCGATCGGCCAGCCACACGAGCAGCAGATAGATGCCACCTCCTGCGACGAGCCCCGCTGCGACACCCGCCGTGCCGGGCACGATCGACGCGCCAAACCAGGCTGCAGCGCCCGCCAGGCACGACGCGGCGATGATCGCAAGCGCGGTGCGGGACACTCTGCGCAGTATCGTACCAAACATCGGCGGTGCCGCCTTGTAGCCGGCGAATGTCACCACGATGGCTGTCATGATGCGGGCCGCGCCGATGCCGATCAATCCGAACGGCCCGGTCAGCAAGCTCACGGCGGTGATCAGAACGATGTACTGAGTCAGCTCCGCGGCAAACAGCCGTGCTCCCCATCCCAGGGCCTGCAAGAGGTAATACACGACATTGAAGGCCACTTCGGTCGCACTGGCGAGCGTCAGCAATATGATCACGGGAGAAGTCCCCACCCAGGCAGCACCGAGCACTCGCTGCTCGAGCGGCTGTGCCAGACCGATGAGCAGCGCGCAGGCGGGCAGCAGCAGGAACAGGAGTCCTGTCAGATGTGCCTGCACCGCCATCTCGAGTCGCGGCGGATCGTCTCTGAGCCGGGCATACAACGGAAACGCCACGGCGCCGATAGTTTCGTTCGCCATCTGCAGCGGCGTATCGGCGAGCCGGCCACCGAGCGAGAACAGTCCCAGCCCCCCGACACTCAACCGCCTGGCGACCAACACCTTGATGAGGAAGTCCGAAATGACCGCGGTCAGGCCGATTGCAAACAACCAGCGTCCGAACGCAATCAACTGCCGGGCCGAAGCGTAGCTCGGGCGGAACTTCGGCCTGTAGGGAGCGACCATGTAGCTTGCGATGGCGGTCGTTGCCGCGCCCGCCAGCTTGCCCAGAATGATCGCCGCACCCCCGAGTGACGCTGCCGTTGCAACCGCCAGCCCAACCTCCATCAGGACCGCGACGATGGCCACGGCCGCGAGGCGCGAGAACTTCAAATCGCGCATGAGATCCGCCAGGCGTGGGCTGTTGACGGAATTGAGCAGCGGCAGGAATGCCATCATCCGGACGAGCGGCGTGGCTCGGGCGTCGCCAAATATCTGTGAGACGAACGGGGCAGCGAGACACAGTACGGCGCACACCAGCGAGCCGCGCAGCAGTCCGATCGTCCAGGCGACATCGTAGTGCTCACGGTCGCGCGTGGAGGCCTGCACGAGCGCGTTAGTCATGCCGGTCTCGGTTGCGGTCATCACTGTCGTGACCGCGACAGTTGCAATCGCTACGAGGCCGAAATCATTCGGAGTGAGAAGACGGCCGAGGACCAGCGTGCCGAGCAGGTACACCACTTTGCTCGTGCCCAGCTGCGCGCCTTTCCACAACAGAGCGCGTCCCGCGCGCTTCTCGTCGTTTCCGCCGGTAGTCGTGGCGGCCCCCGTAGTGCCGGCCCCTGTAGTGTCGTTGGCGGGAGCGGTCGTGGCGCCGGCGATCGAATCCTGGGGGGCGGTAGCAGCTGCCTTATTGTCCATTCCACCCTGCCGCGACACCTCGAAGAAGGTCAACCACGTAAGCCCGGCCGTTGACCTTGCGCAGCAGATCGCCCCTGAGCGAACCGAGACACCACCGCTTGCCGCCGCGTGTCAGCTCATACAGCAGCCTGACGATGAACGACCCGTCGAAGTGCCGGATGCGGCGGCCGAACCACCCACCCGTGGAGTAGGCGTACTGCGAATAGACCTGGGTCATGTCCGCGGCGTCGCGCCAGTGCAGATGAGTGACGGTGATTTCGGGGATGAAGCGGATCTGGTAGCCCTTTACGAGCGCGCGATAGGACCATTCCGGATCTTCGCAGTAGCGCAGCAGCTCGGTTTCGTCGAACGGGCCGGCATCGTTGAAAACGGCCACGGCCGTGCCGAAATTGCCGCCGGCGAAATGATCGCCTTTGAGCGGCAATGACTTGAAAACGCGGGTCGCAGTCGAATTGTTGATGGACGGTGCGCCGGCCTCGCTGGCGAGGACGCGGCCTGTGACGATGGCGCGCGGATGCTGGGTGAGAGCCAGAACGATCTCCTCCAGCCAGCGCGGCGCGACGTTGCAGTCATCATCGGTTGAAGCGAAAAATTCGGTTGTCACCTGCCGGATGCCCGTGTTGCGTCCCGCAGCCGCCCCGCGTTGGTCGGAGTGTATGTAGCGGACCTCCACGTCCAGCTGACCGAATTCGCGCATCATGGCATCCATGCTGCCGGCGGCGCCCTGGTGTGACAGGATGATTTCGGCGGGCAGGACGGTGCCCCCGGCGATGGCCAGGACGGAGTCCCTGAGGCAGGGTCGCCCCAGCGTAGGTATGACTACCGTAAAGTTGCTGGCAATGGGCTTGTCCGTCATCGGCATCCGGGGGCTGTTCCTTCGGTTCGGCGGGGCCGAATATTACCGGTCGGCGCGCGGCCCGCCCAGGGCTGTCCCCGGAATCAGGCGGACGCTGACCAGGTTGAAGGAGTCCATCGGTGTTCCTTCCGGGGGAAACGAGGCGCCCGGTGGGGCCGTCCCGTCTGCCGAGTATGTCAACCACAGAGTCAGGCCATCCGCGCTCGTCCATGCATTGACCACATGCACGCCCAGGGACCCGCCGCTGGCTGTTCCCAGATTGGCCCATCCTCCGGTCCCGGTTTTCGCATCGATGTTGTTGTAGGAAATCGTCGTAAACGGACCCCATGGGTGCGGCGCGTCATAGAATGAGGTCTGGCCAATAGAGTCACCTTGCGCAATGCCGATGTAACGCTGGATGCCCGGGTCATAGACGACCTCGCCGAGCGGGATCGTCATGTTGCACTGACCACGGCAGCCCGGACGGCTGGCATTGTGGTCGGTAAAAATAGGGCGCATCTGTGTCTCATCGGAGCTCCAGATCGGCCGGCCCTCCGGGTCGAGTCCCGCAAAATATCGATAGGCTTCGCGTTGCAACACCTGCCCGTTCGGGACTCGCGCCAGATACGTGGCCGCGCCCGTGTCAGGGACATCCGTGTCGGGTCCTGTCTTGGCTGCCGCCTGTTCGGATACAGCGATCGGCTGCTTTCCCGCGCGCAGGCGCTCGGCGACGACCTCCGCGCCCTCATCTTCGTCCCAATATCGGGCCGAGTTGGCAATGCCCAGCACATAAACGCAGTCATCCGGCGCTCCGGCATTGCCACGGCCGTAGTTGACGAAGCGAGTGGGGCAGAAGGCACCGGGCGGCGTAGCGCCGACACTGCAGAATATCCACGGGGCGGCCCGCCAGGAATAGGCGTTTCCCTTGGAATACGCGAGCTGAATTCGTTTGGGCGCGCCGGATTTGTGGCCTGAAATCCCGCGGAGCTCTGCCTCGTTGTACACCCCGCCCGTGGTGTAGAAGTCGCTTCCCACGGCAATGATTGTGCCGGCCTTGCCCTCCAGCGTCGATGGATGCAATGAGTTGTAACCACCATATACATTGCGGACGGAGGCAGGCTTCGGTGGCGGCAGGCCGGTCATGATTGCGATGCCGAAGCTGGTCCGGCCGCGATGGTTGTCGCCCCCGAATCCGCCGCCGTCACCGAAAAAAGTGTATATCTGGCCATCCTGGCCCCAGGTCACCGGCCACAGGTCGCTGCCGTTGGGCTCCGTGTAACCTGTGGCCCAATCCCAACTCAGCGCCTCGATGTGTTTGCTTTTGCAGTAGGGAGCATCCCCGTTTGGCGAGGCAGCCGGGGTGGTGACTTCCGTTGCTACCTCGGCGGCCGACTCGCCGGAGGCGAGGATTGTGCTCACGGAGTAGGAGTAGTGGCTCGATTCGGCGACCGTGGTATCGGCGAAGTAGGCTTCGGCCGTCGTGTCGAGCAGGGAGCCGTTTCTCGTTATGCGGTAGCGGGCGCCTCGCGCACCGCTTGGAGGCTCCCAGCGCAAACCGACCACCGCGGCGGTCACGCAGTCTGTATGCAACCGGGGCGATGCCCGCAGTGCTGTTCCTGACCGATCGGAACGGCCGCGCGGCGAGGCGCATCCGACCAGCACCGCGATGCACGCCGCGCACAGTAGAGCTCGGCTCATTTCAACGCTGATGTGCCGATCGGGACCATGAGGGGTCCGAAGCTGGATTCCCGGATCAGTCTGTAGTTGGATGTGATCATCTCGTTGCAATATTCGGGCAGCAGTCGCTGGCGGGCTTTGGGTTTTGGATCGAGCTGCACCAGTGGAATCATGCCGCTACCGAAGACTGTTGCACAGGTGCCCGCCGGAATGATGCCGGTCTTCAGCCTTTGCCCGAAAAAGAAGAAATCGACCATGAACTGGCTCTTCGCCCAATAGCACAGGCCGGGCAGCTCACAGGCGGCTCGGCCGTGACCTTGGGCGCGGATCACGTCGATGTCTTCGAGCGCCGCCTGCTCGAGCGCGCCCACATTCTCGATCTGCTCCAACTGGGGGCGCGCCAGGCTGGCTGCATAGGCTACGAGGCAGGCTGCCAATGCCACTGCTGCGGCCGGACCCCGCGCTGCCCGCAGGGTCCCTGTCTCCGCATGCAGGGTCGCATTGCCGTCTTGCCGCGATTCGCCTGCGGCGGGCCGATCCCAGAGTGCTTCCACTGCCAATGCCGAGATTAAGCTTCCGGCGATCATCGCGTCAAAAAATGCGTTGGTGTCGACGCCCTCGCCACCCGACGCGGCGATTCCTATGACACCCGAGATGAGCAGATAGAGCGAAACGAACCCGACTCGCTCGTTGAAACGGCTCCTGACCAGCGTGATCAGCCAGAGCACGATCAGCGGGGCGAAGCATTTCAGCGCGCCAGCGGTTGTCGAGATCGCCTGGCGTCGCAGGTATTGACGCGGCGCGAGCAGGCTATCGTAGAACGGAGCGCCGTAGAGCCACCAGACCAATCCGGCAGACGCCGCAAGCACGAGGGTCGAGCACACCGCCCAGGTTGCGAATGCAGGCCTCGAACGCCACAGTAACCACAGAGTCGCGGCGAGCGGCAGCGGGACCAACAAGTGCTTGGTCCAGCCTCCTGCCATCATCAGAATCGAGGCGGCGACGATGTGGCGCGTGCTGTTCGGCCATTCCAGGTGGACCAGCCGCCACAGGACGAGCAGCCCGCACATCATGATGGCGTGAGCGAGCCACTGCGGATCGTTCATCGCAACGTAGTCGCGCCCGTAGGTCACGGCATACGCGAGGAAGACGGCGGCTCCCAGCAGTCCGATTTTCACGGCTGAGCCGGTCAGGCGCAGCCATGAGTAGATGCTCCACGACACGCACAACAGGCTGAGCAGGGCGATCACCCTGCCTGCGAAAATGTTGTCTCCCGTGAGGCGGCCCACTCCGCCGACGATGTAGAACGACAGCGGCGGATAGTTGTTGGTGAGCAGAGAGGCTGCGGGCGGATACAACTGTCCGCCATCGATTGCCCGCAAACCGAAGTAGGCGTTCCAACCCTCGTTCGGGTCGAGAGGTATGAAGCGCCCCAACATCAGCAATGGCTTCACGAGTCCACAGAAGACCACGCCCGCCAGCAGCGCGAGCGCGCACCAGTACAGCGCTATGTTGAGGCCGGTCGCCTGTGTCCCTGGCCTGATTGCAGGGCTACTTTCTGTAGAAAGCATAGGTATGGCGGTATGGTGTGTCAGTCACATAGCGCGAGGTGCGCAGGGCAGGGAAGGTGTACTGGCGGAAGCGGGCGAGACTGGAAATCGTCTCGAGTGCAACCGGCGTACGCCGCGCAACATCGTCCCAACCGAAGAGGAAATGCCCGTCGTTTACGAGGCGCGAATGGCATTGCGCGAAGGCCGCCTCGCATTGATCGTGTCGATCCAACCCCCAGCCGAACACACCGTTGCAGATGATCAGATCGAAGTGGTTGGCAGGAAAATGCCGCTCGAGCTCTTCCAGGGGCGCGATGATGTGCTGCCGCGCTCCGTGGCGGGCCGCGGCCGGATCGGGCTCGATGGTCCAGAAATTTTTATGCGGAAAGAAACGCCGCTGATAGTGGGCCGTGTACGTGCCGCAGCCCACGAACAGCATGGTCTTGATCGCGGGGTCCTGCGAATAGTGTGGAAATATGGCCTGTTCGAGGACGATGCGGTCAGTGGTATTGAGGGGCGTGGGCAGGCCCAGCCGCTTGCGCAGAACCCGGGCAGCGAAGCCGTGTTCCGTGAAAAACGGCACGAGCATTTTCCACTTTTCGCCCGGCGGCTCCCCGATCGCATCCTGATAGATGCGCGCCTCGATCCGGCGCCTCGCTCGCTCGACCCTCGTCATATCGGCTCCTGGGCATACTGTGCAGCCAGAACCAATGGGGTTCTGGTGTCTTTAGGTGTCCGCGGCGCATACTTTGCCTGACACGGGCCAGAACGACCATTAAAGCAAAAGTCGTTCGGCGCAAACAACCGGACGATATGTGAAGACAGTTGACGGCGGCCGCGAGTCGCAGCTTCGTTTCGGAATACTCTGTGACGGAAAGCAGTTGCAACTCTGGCAGCTCGAGTGCCTGCAGCAGTTGCGCGCGCTGCCGGCTGTAGTGCCCACAGTGTTGCTCGTCAGACAGCCTGCCGCCACGGCGGCGCCGGCCGGTGCACTGTTTCGCTACCTGAGCAGGCTCGAGCCAGGCAGCCCGGCATGCACTGCCGAGCTTCCGCAGGCTTTGGCGAGTTTGCCTGTCATTGACATACAGGCGAGGAGCGGCGCGCGCGGTGGGATGGAGCCGCAGTCCGCCGCCGCAGCTCGTGCGTGTCAGTTGCATTTCATATTGAGCTTCGACGCGGCTCCCGCTCATGCGCTCATCGAGCTCGCAACCTATGGAGTGTGGGTGTTCGAGTTCGGTGACTGGCAACACTTGCGCGGCTCACCGCCCGGATTCTGGGAGGTCTACCGCAACGCGAAGGTGTCGGGAGCGATGCTCGCCCGGTTGACACCGGATCACGATGTGGCGATTCCCCTGCGCCGCGGAAATCTGCGCACCAGTCAATTCTCGTACCAACAGAACCGTGATCAGTTGCTGCGACGGTTTACACATTGGCCGGCGCAGGTATGCAGAGAAATACTGCACGCCGATGGCGCGTGCCTCGAAGCCGCGCCGGTCCGCGGCAGTGAAGCGATCAATACGATCCCCTGCAACGCGGGCGTCATGCGTTTCGCGTGCAGGATGATGTGGTACATCGTCACACGCGGCGTACGCTCGTGGCTCGAGCAGGACCATTGGAACATCGGCATCATCGAGCAGCCCATCGAGGACTTCGTCAATCCCGGGCGCGAGCGACGGCCCGTCAGGTGGCTGCCGGCACCTGGAAAGGGCCGGTTCGTCGCCGACCCGTTCGGGCTCGTTCGCGACGGCAAGCTCACTATCTTCTGCGAGTACCTCGATTACCGCGATGGAATCGGTACGATCGCTGCGATCCAACCTTTCGAGTCGCCACCCCAGGCGTCCGCGCCGCGCATACCGGTGACAATCGGACCCAACCCGCCGGTGCATCTTTCGTATCCAGCGGTGTTCGAGCACCAGGGGAAGATACTGTGCATTCCCGAAACCCAGGGTGCGCGGGAAGTTGCCCTATACGTCATGGAGCGATTTCCTGACAGGTGGAGCAAGCTTGCTACATTGATCGAGGACGCCGCCATCGTCGATGCGACGTTGTTTCGTCATGGCGGCCTGTGGTGGCTCGCCGGCGCGTCCGACCCGCAAGCAGCGCAGGCGGGCGCCGATCTGCACCTGTGGTACGCCAACGAAATCACCGGGCCGTGGAGCTCTCATCCTGACAACCCGGTGAAGACCGACGTGTGCTCCGCGCGGCCGGCGGGTACACCCTTTGTCTCAGACGGGGTCCTCTATCGCCCGGCGCAGGATTCCTCGCACACATACGGATCACGAGTAGTGATCAATCGTGTGCTGACTCTGACTACAACTGCGTTTCGCGAAGAGCCGGCTGCGTTCGTCGAGCCGGATGTCAACGGGCCGTACCCGGATGGCCTGCATACTCTGTCCGCGGTAGGCGGAATGACGTTGATCGACGGCAAACGCCTGCAACTCGCGCCCGCGGAATTTCGCCGGGTGATCGGTCGAATGTTGCTACGCAGGCTGCGCAAGCTGGCCTATCGATTGCTGCCGGGGCCGCGCCCATCCAACAGCGAGCGGCATAACTCGGCGTAACGGGTGGCGATGAGGTCGAGGTCGTATTGCGACACCGCCTCGCGCGCCGCAGCGCCGATCGCGGGCCACTGGTCGCGCACCTTCAGTGCCGCCTCGAAGACGTCGATGACTGCCTGGGTGTCCAGCGGTGGAAACAGGAAGCCATTGCGGCCTTGTTGAATCAACTGGGGCGCGGCCCCCACGGAGGTCGCCAGGACCGTCAGAGCGCAGCCCATCGCCTCCGCGAGGGCGAGGCTGAAGCCTTCGTATTCCGTCGGAAAGACCCACAGATCGGCCGCCTGCAGATACTCCACCACCGCTTCTGTCTCCGGGAAGAACGCGATGTCACGCTCCAGCCCCAATTGTTTCACCCGCTCCTTCACCTGGGCTTCGCAATCGTCGAACGAGCGATTGCCGGATCCCACCAGGACCAGGTAGAGCTCGGGATGATTCGCAAACAGGGTCGGCCAGGCCTCGATCAGCAGCGGAACGCCTTTGGCTCGCGCCATCCTTCCCGCGTACAACACGATGGGCCGCCCATCGTCAGGCAGGGACAGCCGGGCACGAAGGGCACTTCGCTCGGCCGCCGTCACCGGCCGGAACTTTCGCAGGCTGACACCGTTTGGCAACGGGACAATCTTCGCAGGTGCAACGCCACGTTTGAGAAGCTCCGCGTTGATTTGCGCCGAGATCGCTATCACCGCGTGGGCGTTACGCAGCGCGCGGTTACGTGCGCTCTCGAGCAGGCTGAACAGAAAGCGCCCACGGCGCGAGCCCATGGTGCGCATGCTCTCCGTCGAGATGGTTTCATGCAGCTCGAAGTAGGATTCCACCCGCAGTACACACTTCTTGCGCAGCAGCGCGCATAGCGGGATCACCACCAGGGGCATGATTTTCGCGCCCGATACCACCACGACGTCGTAGCGCGCTGCATCCTTGATCAGCATCCAGGCCAGGCGGACCATGAAGCCCAGCACCGGCAGGATCGCTCCGAAGCCCTTGCCTTTGAGCATGCCGGGCGGATTGATTCTGCGGACGGCGACACCCTGGATGTTCTCGCGCGCAGGGCTCGCCGGGAGGGTCTGCCGCGTGATGACCTGGACCTGGAGGCCGCGTGCGTACAGTCCCTGGGCAAGGTACGAAGCGATCAACTCCTGGCCGCCGACCAGCGGTGGGAAAAACGCCTCGGTAAGCCAGTACACCACCGGCGCGCGGCGTGTTGAATCCTGCATGAGTCAGATGAAAGCGGGTGGTTTTGTTGGTAACGAGCGCTGTTGCCGGCAGCGAATCAATCTATAATGCCACACCATGAACATCGGCATCATGCTCCGGAGCCTGAGTGACGTCGGCGGACCGGGCGAATACAGCCGCAGCCTGGTGAGTGCGCTGCTGCGGATTGACCGAGTCAACGAGTATTACCTGTTTCTGCCCAATGCCGCCCTGGCCGGGCGCTACCGGGAGTTCCCGAACGCCCATCCGGTTGTGTTGACGACCCGCTCGAAACTCCTCTTCGACCAGGTAGCGATTCCGCGCGCCGTTCGCAAGTACGGCTGTGACGTAGTCATCAATCTCAAACACTCGGTGCCGCTGTTCACGGGCGCGCCGGCGATCCTGGTGATGCATGGCGCCGACTGGCTCGCGTTTCCCCAGAACTACTACCTGTTCGACAGGCTGTATCACAAGGTGTCGCTGCCGCTGTTTTGCCGCAAGGCCGCCAGGATCATCTCGGTGTCACACGATGCCACGCGGATTGCCGTGGACCGGCTGAATTTGCCGCCCTCGAAAGTCGCTACCGTCTATCACGGCTTTCGAACCGACTTCAAGCGTGTCGAGGATCCGGAGCGCCTGGCGCGTGCGCGTGCGCGGTACAAGCTTCCCGAACGATTCATCCTGTATGTCGGGCGCATCTATCCGATGAAGAACGTTCGCGGGCTCGTCGAAGCGTTCGCGAAGTTGCGCGACCGCATTCCGCACAGTCTCGTCATCTGCGGCATCAAGCACTACAAGACGGAGCCGGACTTCGCTGCAATCGACCAGCACTCGCTGCACGACCGCGTGATTCCTACGGGCTTCGTCGAGGAGGAAGATCTTCCTGCTCTGTACAGCATGGCCGACGCCTTCGTGTTGCCTTCGCTGTATGAAGGATTTGGTATTCCCCTGTTGGAAGCCATGGCGTGCGGCTGCCCCATCGTCACGTCGACGCAGGGGTCCTGCCCCGAAGTGGTGGATGGCGCCGGCGTGCTGGTCAATCCGCGCGATTCGGCGGATATCGCTGAAGGCATATACAAAGTTGTCACCGATCGCGAGATCGCTGCCGGGTTGGTAGCCAAGGGTTATCAGCGGGTCGCGCAGTTCAGCTGGGAGAAGTGTGCGGGCGAGACATTGGATGTCATTGCCTCCGTTGCGCGGACGGGTCACGCGGCCCGTGCCTCATGACAGCCAGGCCACGGCTTCACCGCCCCGTGCAGCCTCATGCCACAGCAGATACCGCAGTCGGAAAAAGCCGATTCCAGACTCTCCCAACCCGAGATGCCGAAGCTGGGAGCGGTAGGCGCGCACTGCCTCGAGCTTGGTCCGGCGGTGCGCGCGGCTGGCATTTACGCGTGTCCAGACGAGCGGCTTGTCGGCCACTGCCTGAAGCGCACGTACGGGCGCCGGGCCCGGAGGTTTGCTGCGGTGGTCGAATGAGTAAGGCTGCTCGGCGTACAGGCCGATGGCCCCGCAGCTCAAGCCGCGGGTCAGCAGCAGCTGAGTGAGCTCTGCGTGGTCGGGATGCTCGAGCGGGTAGCCGGGCAGCAGAACCAGGTCCGCGCCGCGGGTCGCGGAGTCCACTGCCGACCAGATTTCATCGTTGCTGGCCCCGCGTTGGTAAGGCTCGGCGCCAAAACTCATCCAGTGCGGCTCGGCACCGAGAGCCAGGCAGGCCTGGCGGTCCTCGGCGCGGCGCGAGTCCGCAGCCTGTCCTTCGGTCTGGTAACCGCAAGAGGTGTCCCAGGGACCCGCAGGCTCGCTGGAAGCGGGTTTGTAAGCGAACACAGTCAGCACTTCGATCCGGGTGCCCGACTGCACGGCTTTCGCAATGGTCGCGCCCAGCGACATGACTGCATCGTCCAGGTGGGGGGATACGATGACGACGCGGCCAGCAAAGCGTGGATCCGAACCATTGCTCGTCTTCAATACAGGTCTCCCTTCAAAGCGGTCTGCTGTGGCCAAGTCTGCCGAAATTGGCAGCTTAGCTGCGCCGCAGCAATAGGCGTGCCCGCAACTGCAATCCTGACGCTGATCAGCGACATCCGACCACGTTAGCGCTGTCCCTGCGGAACAGCCCGGGGGTCAATGAGCGCGGCTTACGTCTGAGGATCGGGCCGAAACCGGGAGCGAAGTCTTGCAGCCAGGACTTTCGGATGCAGGCGCAACCTGACCCAGCCATAGGCGCCGAAGTGCAGGATCCACACCTTGCGGTAACCGTCGGACTGGTTGGCGCCCGTGTAGTGGAGGGTCAGGGGGTGGTGAATCGTGGCACCGCCGACGGGCAGCGGACAGGCGATCGCCGTTGAGTCATCGACGGTGTCCGCGGCAATTGTCGCACCTTTGTTGCCTGCAACGGGTCCGTTGAACCTGCGGCTGGCGACATGGTGAGGCAGCAGCCCGGTGCGATTTGAACCGGGAATGAACCACATGCATCCGTTCTGGACCGTCACCGGCTGCAGCGGAATCCAGAAATGGATCGACCGCAACGGAATCGGCCCGGCCGAATACGCCTCATCCTGATGCCAGGCGGTGGGTGTCTTGTTGTGCGGCGGCTTGAAGATACAGTGATCGAACTGGTATCCCACAGGAACGCCGAGCAGCTTGCGTGCAACTTCCCGGCAGCGCTTGTAGGTCAGCGTCTGACGCAGTCGCGGCTCGAGGATGACTGCCTCGTTGACTTCCGGGGAGCGCGGTGGAACGCCCGGCTGGCGGGGTCCGGCAAGATCCACCGCCCGTTCCCCCAGCGAGTCGAACCTCTCGAACAATGGGTCGAGCAGGGAGCGGATCCGCTCAATGTCCTCAGCGGTGGTGAGCGAGTCGATCGCCAGGAATCCGTCGCGATTGAAAGCCTCGCTGGATACGGTGGACAGCGCCCGATCGGGGGAAGCTGTCAGTGTCACGGTCATAAGCAGGTTGTCCCCGTAGCTGCATGGTGCTTGCAGTGAGGCTGATGCGTCGTGCCGGCAGCGCCCAACAGCACCTTAGTTGTCGCCATATTGTAACACGTGTGGGGTTCGATTTTGCTATCCCGCTCTCGCTTTGGTTGCCGCTCGTTTCCTGGCGGCGGCCGTGCATACCCGTGACATAATGACGCACGGCAAACTGCAAAGATCCGCTGATGAGCCACGCAATATCGCCTGCAATCAGGCGCGTTCCCGTATTTCTGCTCCTCCTGTGGTCCGTGCCCCTTGCGGCCGGTGCGCATTCGGCGGTCGAGCCGGTCCAGCGGGATGACCCGGCACCGAAGGAACGACAGGAGCTTCTCAATCAGCGCGTGGCCGGCGCGGGCAAGGCAGCGCAGGTCATCTTCATCGGCGACTCGATCACGCAACACTGGGAGTCCGATGGCAAGGAAGTGTGGGCGCAGTACTACGCACGCCGCGACGCGCTGAACCTGGGACTGAGCGGCGATCGGACGCAGCACGTCCTATGGCGTCTCGACAATGGCAATCTCGACGGGCTGGATCCCAAAGTCATCGTGTTGATGATTGGCACCAACAACATCACGGAGGAAGCAACCAGCGTTGCGCAGGTTGCCGACGGAGTGGCGGCTATCGTGAAGAAGCTGCGTGACCGGCTGCCACGCGCCCGGGTGTTGTTGCTGGCCATTCTGCCCAGAGAGGAGAACCCGGGACCCAGGCGCGGCAACATCCTGCAGGTCAACCAGATAATCCGCAGGCTGGCCGATGAGCAGCATGTGTTCTGGCTCGACTTCGGCTACCGCTTCGTGGCCAGTGACGGCACCATCTCGCGGGATGTGATGCATGACTATCTGCATTTGACGCCGCAGGGTTATCAGATCTGGGCTGCGGCAATGGAGGACGAGCTCGCCGTTCTCCTGCACGACTCTCACCCTGGTCGCGCGAGCGGGCGCGAGTGAGCTTGACCGGCACAATCCCTGTGCTGTGTACTGCCACCAGCAGCACGAGCCGTGTGAGCATCAGGGGGTCGAGTGAATAGAACCCAGCTCATTTGTCTGACCCTGTTTTGCGTATTCCTGAGCTCATCGGCGCAGATCGCGCTGAAGCGGGGAGTATCCAGCGGGCCCATTCAGGCACTTCTGAAGACCAGGGCGGCTGCGCCCGAATTCATCCTGCACGCCGCGCTCGCACCACTCGTGATTCTCGGACTCGCTCTATATGCCATCAGCACGCTGCTGTGGCTTCTGGTGCTGGCCAAAGCTGACGTGAGCTTCGCCTATCCATTCGTCAGCCTCGGATTCGTCGTAATAGCGCTGTACGCGCATTTTGCGATGACCGAACCGTTGTCCACGCTGAAGATGGGCGGAATCGCGCTCATCACGGCCGGCGTTTTTTGCCTTGCGAGATCCTGAGGCATCAGGTTGTGTTGGATGCCAGCAGCGCCAGGGTGGCTTGCAACTGCTGGGCGTTGTGTATGCCCGCCGTGACGGCGAAGATCGCGGCGAGCGTCAGGACGATCCATCGCGGGCGACCGAGGCTCGCTAAAGCTGCAGCCGTGACAAACAGCGGTACCCAATCGAGCGCGTATAAAAACGTCTCGTTTCCGAAGACGATATGCAACGCAACCTGTCCCGCGATCGACAGTGCGAGCATGGCTCGAAACCGCGGATACTGCGGCAGGCGCGCCAACGCCCAGCCTGCTGCACACAGCAGACAAAGCCATGAGGCGATGGCGATGGCCTTCAGCACGCAGATCTGTCCGAGCGCTGTATGCTGAAAGCTGAATATTGGCCAAAACCCGCTCTCGTTCGGCAAGCTCCAGGGCTCTGGCGCCACCATGCTATGCAGAAAGATGACCACCAGCGCGCTGCCCGGAGGCGGCGCGCCGGTCCTTTCGTGGCCACCCAGGAAGAACTGCGCCGAAGGCAGGAAATACTTCTCGATTGCCCATAACAGCACGACGGCAACGAACGCGTTGCACGCGAGTTGGACCGCACGCCGAAGGCTATGACGGGAAACCAGTGAAGCCAGCCAGACCATGAAGTTGGTGACCAGCATGCTGAGGGAGGCCGCGCCTGTCACCACGTCGAGCCACGCGGGTACCGGCCTTCTCTCCGCGAGCGCAGCGACAATCAGGACTGCGATGATCGTGACGGATCCGAACAGGTAAGTTTCGGGAATGGCGCTCCAGAACATTGCCGCGGCGCTCGAGGCCGCGACCAGACTGAATATCACGGCATCGAGACGCCGGCAGCGCAGCAGCCTGAGCAGGGTATAGAACAGCCCGATCCATACAGCCGCGGTGGCGGCGATCACGACGCGGGCCGCTTGCATCTTGTCGAGGCCGAACACCTTGACGCAGACGCCGACCAACGGAATCGTGACCAGCGGAAAGAGCGGGTGCACATTGGTGCGCTTGTGGTTGGCCCCAGGGCTCGTCATATCCCTGTAGACGCGCGCCACGTCGGCCTCGAACCACACATCATCCGCGCGCGTGTCGGTCAGTGTCTGAATATGCTCATTCAACCCTGTGACCCACCAGACGCAGAGTGCCGCGGCCAGCATCAGCACCAGACAAATTCCCACATCGGGTGCGTGTCGCTCCACGGCTAGCCAGTCATGGCGAGCGTGGTTTGCACAGCCGCTTGTCGATGGCCAGAAGCGTTGCAGCCTCGTTCGCGGCAACTGTCACGGTCGGCACGCCGATGAGATGGGGGTCAAACGGCATTGTGACCAGGAGGAAATCGTAGTCACAGTCAACTTGATTCCAGCTCACCGCGGCGTCCGTCGCTGCCCCGGCGCCGCGCTGCGCCGCCCTGTACCACTGGTGGTCGGGCGCATACCGCGGATGCTTGTAGTTGAAATAGGTCATCGGCGCGCCACTCTCCAGACTGAAGAGGTAGGGGATGACCGCGCCACGGTCGAGCACGATGTTCGAGGCCACGTGCAGGAGATGCGGTTGCCTGGTCTCCGTGTGGACGGGGAGTACATACGAGCCTTTGGGAATGGATGCCGCGACCTCACGATAGCGGTTGATCCAGGCGTTGTTGCTGACCAATGGTCGCGCCACGTAGACGAGATTGGTGACGGCCAACAGCGCTGCGAGCCCGACTACCCCGAGGTTGCCGAGGGTGCGCCCGGCCGAGCCTTCCGCCGGCAGTCGCAAGCTCGCCAACAGCAGCATCAAGCTGATCATCGGCAGCGCCCGAATGTCCACGTAACTCGAATTCACGTAGTCGGTCGGTAGTACGAAGTAGATACCGAGAAACGCTGCAGCAAGCATGAGCTGCTCGACTACGGCGGGTCTCCTGAGTCCGGCGCTGGTTAACTCGCGGCGTACCGGCAAAAGGAGGCATGCGGCGAACAGGAGCAGGGGGAGTGTTGCCAGATGCCAGTCGAAGGTTAGAAATTCAGCGGGCAGACCGCGGATCTTCATGCCCGCCAACTGTCGCAAGGTAGGCCCTGCCGATTGGTATTGCCAGGCATCGGCAGCTTCGTGGGGCCGCGCCATGAGTGCGAAGTACAACGCGAACAGCACGGCAATGGGGCCGCAGAGGGCGATCTCCCGGCGCAAAGTGGTGGTCCTGAACCACAGCCGCACCAGGGCTGATACGCCGATCGCCGCGCCTATGAACACGGGCGCCGACAGGTGTGTCAGGAATCCCAGTGCGAGCACCGCGATGTATGCGATGTACGCCGGCAGCGACCAGCGCCTGCGAAGTATTTCGGCAATCGCAAGAGTTACGACGAACAGTGCCAGTGCGAGCCGGAATGCGAGGAAACCCACGAGGAAGAACCAGTCGGTCGAAAGATACAGGCCGACCAGCAGGACGAACGGGCGTGCGCGCCGGGGAAGGTTGATTACATGTGCATAGAACAGCAGCGCGCACGGCAGCGCGAGTATCACCAGGCCCGTAAACAAACCGGCCCCGACGTTCGGGCCGAAAAGCTCTACTGCGCCCATGAGTATCAAGTCAGGCAGCACGTAGGGCACCGGCGCAAGGTGCACCTCGAAGAAGCGGCCGAAATCGGCACCGTGATGGAAAAAGAGATCCGCCATGATCTGGGCACGAGCCACATGATTGGCGTAGTCCTGCATTGGGAACGACGTGAGCGGGACAATGAGGGCAAGGTAGGCCGCGCAGATCACGGCGGCGGCAAGCCAGCCCGCCTTGTCGCCGAAGGTATCGATCAGGCGCGGCGCGGCGCGGCGCCCTGCGGGCAGCAGGGCCGCGTCGGCGCTCGAACTGCCATCATTGGATGAAGCTGTCACCAACACACCCCTGTAGGTTTCGGCGGCGATTCTAACGAGGCCGGGCCAGGATTGCGACGAGCACTCCGGTCAGCCCCGAGTTGGCCGCAAACAACCGCGCGCCCGCGGGGCTCAGGTGCAGCTCATCGCTGTAGATGATGGCACCGGACTGCAGCCGCTGTGAGCACGAACTGGGACCGCACAGGATCGGAATCGAATCGAGCACGCGCAGCGCCGGGAATTCGCGTTGGATCTCGTCCAACGCATGGTTGTATGGAGCCATGTCGCTCTCGACCGTGCTGCGAGGCATTTCGGGCGCGCATCCGCCGCCTGGAAGCGTGATTCGCCGCAGAAAGCACGCCGGCGCGCTGCCGTATCCGGGGATCTCCCGCACGTAGATCACCTGTGAGGTGCGTGGGAGCGCAGCGATCAGATTTCTCAGGCCCTGCTTGAAGGCGCGCTCGTGGCTTGCGGATGCGCTCAGGTAGCTCGAGCCGCCACCCACCAGCACGACTACCCTGGGTTGCGTCTGACGGACATACTTCACCAGCTGATTCCAGGTGTCGTTGCAGCTTCTCTCCCGGGCGTCGAAATCGATCGCGACGTTCAGCAGCGGAGGGCAGCCGCCGCGGCCGAGAAGCATGAGCGGATAGCCACGCCCCAGCACCGCGACACTCCCATCGTAGAGTGCCTGTGATCGCGAGTCGCCCATGAACAGCACCGCGGGATGGGACGATACGGTCGTCTTGCAGTAGTTGACCACACCGGTTTTTGCGCCGGGAAAGCTGTCGAGACACAGGGAGTCGGTCCTGGGTCCCTGGCGGATTGCCCGGATATCGAGATCGAAGCGACTGTTGATTCCCGCGGCCGCGTAGACACTGAGGCCGGCGATGCCGAGAGTTGCCAGTCCCGCGACGAGCCCCAGAGCTACGCGCGGCCGACGCTGCCTGCGTATTGGCAACTCGACGAGAAGATACGTAAGCGCTGCCAGGGCGACGCTGAGCGCTACGGCTACGATACGTACCGTCGTCGACGGGGCTTCCGACTGCAGAATCGTCGCAAACGACAGCAGCGGCCAATGCCACAGGTACAGCGGGTAACTGATGAGGCCGATGAATACGATGACGGGATTCCCCATTACCCGTCTCTGAAACCAGGTATTCCCCGGTGTTGCAAGCAAACACAACGCTCCGCACGTGGGCAGCAGCGCCGCCCACCCCGGAAATGGCGTGCGCGAATCGAACGCGAACAACGCGATGATGATCAACGCGAAACCCGCGACGGGCAGCGCGGAGTACATGCGCGACCTCGGCCCGGTGTTGGTTGCGTGCGGCGGACTGCCGGCAGATTGTGCCGCCGCCGCGGATGATTCCCGGTAATGAGCCAGCAGACAGCCCAGGCCGAGCTCCCAGAAGCGTGACAGCGGGAAGTAGTAGTTTGCGGTGGGGTTGCGGTACAGGAGAGCGATATTCAACGCGAACGACGCGGCCGTGAGCAGTGCGATCGTGATGCCGGTGCCCTTGCGATTCTTGAGCAACAGCAGCAGCAGCGGCCATACGAGGTAGAATTGCTCCTCGATGCCCAAAGACCACAGATGCAGCAGCGGTTTCAGCGCGGCTTCGCGATCGAAATACCCGACCTCGCGCCACGAGACGAAATTCGAGACGAACACCGCGGCTGCGGCGACATGTTTGCCGAGCAGCTCGAATTCGTCAGGCAGCAACGCGTACCAGCCGAACAGCAGACAGGCCGCCAGCACGACCGCCAGCGCCGGGAATATCCGCCGCACGCGCCGCCGGTAGAAATTCGCCAACGTGAATGTCGAGCGCCGCAGCTGCTTGAGAATGATGGTCGAAATCAGAAAGCCGGAAATGACGAAAAATACGTCGACACCGATGAACCCGCCCGGGAAGTACGTGGGGAAGGCATGGAATGCAACCACTGCGATTACGGCAACGGCCCGCAGTCCATCCACGTCGGGACGGTAGTCGAGCTCGTGCACGCGCTGGTCCGTCTGCGCAGTTGCACTGACAGTGCGGCTTGCTGCCAGGTTGGCGAGTGTCATTTATTCTTTTTCACTTTCAATCACGCAACGGAGGCCAGAGTGCCCGGCACAGATCCGAATTGAAGTGCCTCGCGCGGCTGCCCGAGGATCATCATGCGATACCACAATTCGGCGTTGATCAGCAGCCAGAGGCGATTGCCATGATCTGCGCGGCGGGCGAGGTGCTCGCCCAGGAGCGCATGGATGGGCTCCCGGCGTAACACGCCTGCCGCCACCAGCTTTGAGTCCGGCAGGAAGCGTTCGTACAGTGCACGGTATTCGTGCTGGAGCAGGTAGGGCAGGGCTGACGAGAAGCCTTGTTTCGGCCGATCGAGAATCTCGCGGGGCAGATAGCGGGCGGCGAGCTTGCGCTGTGCCCAGCGAAGCGAGCGGCCCCTGATTTTCATGCTGGAGGGCAGGCGCGCGGCGAACTGCGCCAGCCGGTGATCCATGAACGGGCTGCGCGCCTCGAGGCCATGACTCATCGACATGCGATCGGTGATCATCACGGGATGATCGGGGAGGCGTACCTGACTGTCCGCGGCCAGCATGTGGTCCAGAGGATCGCCGCTGGCCGCATCGTATGGGGCCCGTATCGCGTCTTCCGCATGGGTGCCCTGCAGCTGGCTCAGCGCATCGGCGGTGAATAGCGCCTCGCGCATCGGTGCGTCGAAATAGAAATAGCTGAGGCTGGCCGCGTAGCGAGCGGAGCCCGACAGGAACGAGAGGCGCTGCAGCCACCGAAGTTGGTGTCCCACACTCTTGTACCAGCCTGCCTCCGGAATCAACGCCAGGGCCGGGCCGAACACGTGACGCCGCAGCGCTGCGGGCACCCGCGCATAGTGGTTTGCGTACAGATTGCCGTAGTAGCGGTCATAGCCCCCGAACAGCTCATCGCCGCCATCGCCGCCGATGACGACCTTCACCGACCGGCTGGCAAGCTCGGCAACGTGATAGGTGCACAACGACAGCGGGTCGGAGGGCTCATCGAGGTGGTAGATGAGATCCGGCAACAGCGAAACCAGTGACGGCGACAGGCTGCGCTCATGATGGTTTGTAGCAAACATCCGGGCGACCGCGCGGGCATGCGGCGCCTCATCGAAGCGTTGATGCGGCAGTCCCACCGTGAACGTTGCAAGGTCCTTGACACCGATGCGCTTGACCAGCATTGCAACCAGCAGGCTCGAGTCGAGTCCGCCGCTCAACAGGGCACCGACCGGAACGTCGCTGACCAGGTGCAGGCGCAACGACTCATCGATCTGGGCCTCGAGCTCATCCAGCAGCTGCTCGTCCGAGCCCTCGAGCTTCGGCTGGTAGCTCAGGCTCCAGAAGCGGCTGATCACGGGTGAGCTGCCGGACTCCAGGACCAGCAAATGGGCCGGCGGCAGTTTGTGTATGCCGCGAAACATGGACAGGGGCGGGGCGATGAGCCGCAACCCCAGGTATTGATCCAGCGCCGCCAGGCTCAGCTCGCGCAGGCCTGGATCGAACGCCAGCAGTGCCTTGATCTCCGAGGCGAATGCGAAGCCGCGCGCGGTCCTGGCATAGTACAGGGGCTTCTGGCCCAGATGATCGCGGCCGATGAGCAGGCGCCGCTTGCGCGCATCCCACAGGCCGAAGGCGAACATGCCGCGCAGATGATCGACCAGCCGGTCGCCATACTCGACATACAAGCCGATGATGACCTCACAGTCGCTGTGCGTCAGAAAGCGATGGCCGCGCGCCTCGAGGCCGGCCCGCAGCTCCTTGTAGTTGTAGATCTCGCCATTGCAGACCAGCCAGATGGATTTGTCCGCGTTCGTGAGCGGCTGGCGTCCACCCTCGAGGTCGATGATGGACAGACGGCGATGCCCGAAGATCGCGTCGGCGTTGTGTTCCGTACCCTCGCCGTCGGGTCCGCGGTGGCGCAGGGCCGTGAGCATGCTGCGCATGCCTTCCAACAACACCGATGTATTGCCCACTATTCCGGCAATTCCACACATGCTACTCGTGCTCCAGTCGCGCCACGGTTGCCGCCCGGTCCGCTATGGCGGCCTCGAACACTTCTTCATACCGTTCGGCGCAGCGCTCGATGAAGAAATTTTCCACCTTCGCCAGGTTGTGACGGCCGACGGCGGCGCAACGCTCGGGCGAGTCGCGCAGCGCGCGCACCGCATCGTTGAATGCCTGAAGGTCGTTCAACTGAATGACATTTCCGGTATCGGGAGTCGACAGGAAGTCCGTTTGGCCGCCGCGGTTGTAACACACCACCGGCAACGCGAACGACATCGCCTCCAGAAACACCAACCCGAAGCCCTCATGTTGAGCGGTGGATACGAACACGTCGGAGACAGCGTAGGCGCTGTACTTCACCTCGTCAGGCACATAACCGAGTATGCGCAGCCGGTTTTCAACGCCCAGCTCGGCTGCCCGTTGTTTCACTGCTCCGAGCTCCGGCCCGTCGCCGACGATGACCAGAAACACGTCCTGCAACACGGCAAGTGTTTCGATCAGTTGCGTGCTCGCCTTGCGGGGAACGACGCGGCCTGCTGTCACCAGTACGAACGCATCCTCCGGCAGATTGAAGTCCGAGCGCTGCGCCCGAACGTTTTGCGGAGGCCTGTCAATCCCCAGCGGTATCAAGTCCACCTTGCGATCGACACCGTAGATCTGTTCGACGTTGCGCGCCGTATCGCGGGACTGGGCTACGACACAATCCGCAGCCCGCAACAGGCGAGCCACGGCGCGGCGCAGAAATGCATGCCGGTGGGGCGAGCTCTTTTTCGACGGGTCGTAGAGATCGCCGCCGTGCACCGACAGGACGTTGGGAACGTCCAGGCGGGCCGAGAGCCAGTCCCCGAGCGGTCCGGTGGGCACTGCAAAATGGGTATTGATGATGTCGAAGCGACGCTCCCGGCCCAGCTTCAGACCACGTAACAGGCCCATTGGCAGGTAGGCTGCCATGGAGGGCATATTGGCGACGGCGAGATGGCGCCGGAAAAACACGGGGACGCGCACAACCTTGACGTTGGCATCCAGCGCTTCCGCCGGCAGGCCCGCAGCCCGGGAAGTCAGAACCGTAACGTCGTGTCGCTGCGCGAGCGCGCGGGCCATGGCTGCCATCACCACGCCGCCGCCGCCGCCCAGGGGCGGGTACTCGTAGTTACAGAATAGAATCCTCAATGTGTAATGCAGGTCCCGCGTTGCCCCGGCAGCGTGTATTCTGCCCGGTGACGCTGCGCTTTATAAGCGCTAATTTTGGGAATGCAGGGTACTCATTTTGGGGATGCAGGGGATGAACGCGAACTTTCGACAATCGCCGCCGGCCACCAACGTCGCCGATAGGGGCCGTAATCGCACGGACTCAGAAGGCCGCACCACGGGCGGCAGGTCAGAGCAGTTGGCGGCCCGCCTGGAGCCATTCGATTCGTACTGGCAGGCGCCGAAGGATGTCGAGAAGGGTTTCAGCTCGTTTACAGCTTACTACCGCGCCAACTACCTGCCGCACATGCCCGCGGACCGGCAGGCGCGGATCCTGGTCATCAGCTGCGGTCCCGGTTACCTGGTCAAGATGTTGCGCGACCGCGGCTACAGCGCCGTTCTCGGCATAGATTCCGATGCGGCCAAGGTGGACATCGCGCGCAACCATCAACTTCCCTGCGAAGTCGCGCGGGCATTCGAGTTCCTGGAGGACAAACAGGCCGAGTACGACGTCATCATTCCGGAGCAGGAGCTGAACCATCTGACTCTGGATGAGACCGTCGAGTTCCTCGCGCTGTGCCGGCGGGCATTGCGCCCCGGCGGGCGCGTGGTCGTGTACGCCATGAACGGCGCGAACCCGCTCGTGGGCTCCGAGAACCTTTCACATAATATCGATCACTTCTATAACGTGACCGATTACAGCCTGGGGCAGATCCTGCAGCTCGCGGGCTTCGCGCAGGTGCGCACCTTCGCGTTGAAGTTGTATGTCTTCTGGAAGAATCCGCTGAATTACGTGGGCCTGGCGGTGACCGCCACACTCGAGGGAATCTTCCGTGTTATCTTCGTGCTCTACGGCAAGAAGGTCAGAATCCTCAGCAAGAAGGTGGCCGCCGTCGCGAGTGTCTGAGTTCGCGCATGACCGCGGCACGGCGTGCGCGCAGCGCGCGCCGCGCGGATAGTCCAGTCGATGCTGTTCAACTCTGCAGATTACGCATTGTTTCTGCCGCTCGTGCTGCTCGTGTACGCGTTACTGCGGCGAGCCGGGCTGCGCGCGCAGAATGCCTGGCTGCTGACGGCCAGCTATGTGTTCTACGGGTGGTGGGACTGGCGGTTTCTCGGCCTGTTGTTCGGCACCACGCTGAACGATTACCTCGTAGGTCTCGGGCTCGAGCGGACCACGCAGCCGAGCCGGCGGCGCGCGCTGATCCTTCTGAGCATCGGCGTCAACCTCGGCGTCCTCGGTTTCTTCAAGTACTACAACTTCTTCGTGGCTTCCCTGATCGATGCGTTCGCCGGCATAGGCGTGCAGCTGCAGGCGCCCACGCTCAAGGTGATACTGCCGGTTGGAATCAGCTTTTATACCTTTCAGGCGCTTACCTACACCATCGCGGTCTATCGGCGCGAGATCCGGGCCACGCGCGATGCGATCGGTTTCTTCGCCTACGTCGCGTTCTTTCCGCAGCTGGTTGCAGGTCCGATCGAGCGCGCGCGGCATCTGCTGCCGCAATTCTTCACTCCCAGAGTCATCGAGCCCGAAGCATTTGCCAGCGGGCTGCGCCAGATGTTGTGGGGATTCTTCTGCAAGCTGGTCGTCGCGGACAACTGCGCGACGGTGGTCAACGGAATCTTCAATCACGCAGCTCCACTGCCCGGCAGCATCATGCTGCTGGGCTCCGTGTTGTTTGCGTTCCAGATCTACGCGGATTTCTCCGGGTACTCGCACATAGCGCTCGGCACGGCCCGGTTGTTCGGATTCGAGCTCATGCAGAACTTCGCGACACCTTATTTCTCGCAGAGCCACCCCGAATTCTGGCGGCGCTGGCACATTTCGCTGTCAACATGGTTTCGCGACTACGTCTACATCCCGCTGGGCGGCAACCGGGCCTCAAAGCCGCGCCAGGCGCTCAATCTGCTGGTCACGTTCACGTTGAGCGGCCTGTGGCACGGCGCAAACTGGACCTTCATCGTGTGGGGAGTCCTCAACGGACTGTATGTCATCCCGCGTGTCTTCATCGGCGAGCCATTGGCGCGGCCCGCCAGCTCGCCCAGGTTCTTTGTCAGGGCGCCGACGATCGCGCTACGGATCGTGGTGACATTCGCGCTGACCGTGGTTGCCTGGATTTTCTTCCGCTCGCCGACCATTGCCGGCGCGTGGACCGTGTTGCGGGAAATCGCATCGCCCTCACTGTTCAGCAGTCCGCTGGCAGGGCTGCGTTCCATGTACCTGCTCAGCACCGTTGGCTATGCGGGTGTCGCGATTGCCTTCCTGCTGGCGATGGAATGGTGGCAGCGTGACAAGAAGTACGCGCTCGAGCTCGGCGAGCGGGCGGCGCTGCTCACCTGGCCGGCGTGCGCGCTCGTATTCGTGCTCACGTTGTTGTTCCGCTACACCGGCGCGTCGCTGGATTTCATCTACTTCCAGTTCTGATATGTCTGCTCCCGATATCACCGCCGCCGGGATGACGAGATCGTTCTCGTGGCTGCGGCTGTGCTCGCAGTGCCTGGTGGCGCTCGCGTTGTTTGTCGGCGCCAACGTCTATACGTACGAGACATCGGGCTTCTTCCAACGCGAGCACGAGTACACGGGAATCGTCAGTAGAATCGCCGACCACAAGAACGTCCGGGTCGTGTTTGCCGGCGACTCGCATTTCGCCGTGCCGCTCAACGTATATCTCAATAACGACCCGGCCGGGCCCGCGTACAGCGTTGCTTACGCTGGTGACTCGCTCAGGGAGTGCTTTGCGAAGTTACGTCACGTTCTCGCGACTACGCCGGGCATCGACACACTGATCGTGACCGCGGATCCTCACATGTTTGCCAAGGGCCGGCTCGAGTCATCCAACCGGTCCTTCGCAGATCGGTATTTCATCGAGGCCTGGGACCGCTCCGGCGTGCAGCACAACTTGTGGTCGGCGATGCTGCAGCAGGTGCCGTTGTTCAGCGAGGATTATCTGCAGTACTTCCGGAGGGACCTGGGTGCCCTGCTCACGCATTCGACGCGAGACGCCAGAGCCGGGGGCGACCCGCTGGCCTGGAGCCGCCTCACCGACGCAGAGCGGATGATGGAGGCTGTGGAGACGGGACGGGGCGACCACGACGGGATTGGAACCGTTGCGCAGCCGTTCACGTGGTACGCACGAATTCTCGATCTGGCGCGCGCCAGGCACGTGCGGGTCATCGCGGCGCGTTTCCCGGTTCATCCGGGCTACGCCGCGCAAGCGCCCGCGGCGAAGGTGGCAGAGATTGATTCGTTCCTGCTGAAGTCGGGCGTAGCCCAGATCATCGATCTTCGGGATGCGTTGACCGACCCGAAGGACTTCGGGGATCCGGATCACGTCAACGAGGCCGGTGCGGCGCCGCTCGTGAAGATCCTGGAGCAGAAGCTGCAGCAGCCGCTGATTTTGCGGCAACCGGCCGTGGTAGTTCAACGGTTCGACCGTTAAAGGAACCCGTTCGCTGCGTACCACTGCGAGGTCTTGCGCGCGCCTTCGCGGAATCCAACCTGCGGCTTGAACCCAAGAAGCTTTTGCGCCTGGGCAGTCGAGAAGCTGAATGACTTGCGGAAGAAGTCGAGCCGCCGCCGGTGCAACGGCGGTTTCAGGCCGAGGGGGCTGAACGTCGACTCGAACGCGAACGCCGCCAGCACGAATGGCCACATCGGCGCGCGAAGCACGCTCTTCTTGCTACCCAGGGCCTCGCTCACAGCCGACACCATCTCGTTCGTGGTTATCGTCTCGGACCCGGCCAACACCATCGTCTGTTTGTGAGCGGCCGGCGCCGTGCACGCGGCGAGCAGGCCGCGGGAGAGGTCATCCACGTAAATGAGCTGGTGCAGGTTCTCACCGTTACCCAGTATCGGGAAGCGCCCCTTCCTGATCCCGCGAAACAACTTCAGCAGGCGCATGTCACCGGGGCCATAGGTCTCCGAGATCCGCACGATGACCCATTCCAGCGGCGACTCAAACTGCCGGACAACCTGCTCGGCCGCGGCCTTGGTCCGCCCGTACGGATTGTCAGGAGCGAGGGGCGATTGTTCGTCGAGGCTGCCGGCGGCCGCGCTGCCGTACACGCCGATCGTGCTGCCGTGTACGAAACGCCGCACGCCGGCCTTCGCAGCCAGGTCGAGCAGGCTGCGAGTGCCCTCAACGTTTACCCGCTCGAAGTGGCTCTCCGGCGCCTGCGCTTCGTGTTGGGCGGCCGCGAGGTGGATGACCACGTCTTGACCCTGCAGCTCGCGCGTAATGACGGCAGTATCCTCCAGCGGCGCAATTACGAGTTTGATTCCGGCTTTGGCCAGCGCATCACAGCGTGCCTGCTCGGCAGGAGTGTTGATGGGAGTTACTACGGTAACAACGTGGCCGCTCTGGACGGCAAGGGGTGCGAGCCGGCTGCCGATGAAGCCCGAGCCGCCGGTAAGAAAAATCCGCATGCGGGTGTCACTTTGCGCCAAGTTCATGCCCTCAGTGCCTGTTGCACCGGCGCCGCGCGGGCCGACGGTGCGGCGAGGTATCTTTGGAGCTCGCGTTCGACGCTGGCCCGTTCTTCGGCGCTGCGTTGCTCGGACCAATCCAGCTCCGCGCCCAGAAGCGCCTGGAGCTCGTCCAATGCCGCGGTTCCGGGATGGCCATCGGTGCCAAGCTCTGTACGTCGGAACACGATATCGCCCATCCGGTGTGCCGTTTCCGCGCGCACGGCATGGATTGCCTCCGCGAAGCTCACGTGACTGCCGGTAAAGAGGCGACCCAGCCCGGGCTCGCGCTGCGCCAACGCGAGAATCCGTGTTGAGTGCGTCCCGTAATTGCGCAGCATCCCTTCGGATGACTTCGCAGTCAGCCAGGAAGGTCGCTGCGCCTGGAACGCGCGAACTGCAGATGTGAAGTCCGCGATATCACCCCCAGTCAGGGGGGCGACCGTGGAGTCTCGCTCCGAGCGCCGGGCATCCAACTGCCTGGCTGCCACATCCAGGGCTTCGACCGCATCGCGCCGTGCAACCGTGTAGCGCACGCTGATCAATGAAATGAGCCCGGTCTGGCCGTGCTCGCGGTGATCGATCAGCCGCGACTGCTTCCCGAAGCTCAGCCCACCCTGTTGACTCGAAGCGTCCCCGAACGGGACCAGGCCGAAATCCGTCCGCCGCACTTCATCTTCCCGCAGCTGCAGGTTGGGATAGCACGTATTGAATTCGTCGATGAACTGCCCCAGCTCGCTGCGCGCCAAGCCGACAGAATCCGGATCGCGCGGCACGATGGAGTGCCACACACCCACGAGGGTGCTGTTGCGCCAGGGAACGAGAAACAGGTGACGGCTGTTCCTTGCAAGCAGCGCGTCCGAGTCCTTGGCACGTCCTTGCACGGCAAGCGCCATGGGAGTCGCGAATTTGCGGTCCACCATGAAGCACGCATCGCGCGAGTAGGTTCCGGGCTGACCGTAACCGGATTGCAACAAGCCTTCCGCCCAGGGTCCGGCCGCGTTGATGACGAGCCGCGCGCGTATGTCGAAGCGATCGCCCGTCAGCCGGTCAGCGGCCTGGACTCCGGTGACGCGCGTTCCTTCCGTGAGGAGCCGTTCAGCTTCGACATAGTTGCCGATGGCCGCTCCCAGCTCGCTCGCGGCACCAACAAAGGCGAGCACGAGCCGCGGCGGGTTGTACATTTGACCATCTTCGAACACGGCCGCGCCCGTCAAGCTGTCGGCGGCGATGTCTGGAAAGAGCTCCAGTGTCTCACTTCGGCTCAGAAACCGCGTTCCCCGCACACGGCGTGCAGGATCCACCACGTGTCTGTTAACGTCGGCGCTCAAGGCGTCATATAACAACATGCCCGTGCCGAGGAACCAGCGGCTGCTCTTGCCTTTGCCGTAGGTAGGAATGACAAAGGGCAGGGGAGATACGAGGTGCGGCGCTATGCGCAGCAGTACAGCGCGCTCGAAACACGAAGCGCGGAGGCGACGAACGTCTGCATGTTGGACGTACCGGATTCCTCCATGTACCACCTTGAAACAATGAGCAGACGCGCCAGCTGAAAAATCTTCACGCTCGATCAATGCAGTATTAAAGCCACGCAAAGCGGCTTCGCGCGCAGCGGCAGCACCGGATGCGCCGCCTCCGACGACGAGTACGTCGAACAATTCGCTACTGAGCCGGCGAACATCGCGGCTGATGACAGGTGTCGTTTCCACACGTCAATCATAGCCAATTCCGGTCGAGAGCGTCGCTTCGGGCACACCGGTTGCTGCGAACCGCGCATAAGTGCAACTCCCCGCACTCTCATCGACAGGAAGCGTCTGCAATGACTGCTGGAACCCTTTCCTCACTTGGTGCGAGCATTGCTCCCAGAAAATTCGTTGACGCCTATCGGACTGCCAAGGTCGTCATTGCACACCGCGTACGTCACTTCGACGTACCCTGCGAGCCGAATTTCGACGAAGAAGGTACCGCGTACTTCCGCAAACAGCTCGAGTCCGCCCGCAATTACCTCGAGTACGGCAGTGGCGGCTCCACGATCCTCGCAAATCGACTGGTAAACACGCTCGTGAGCGTCGACAGCGATGTGAGCTTTCTTGCGGATGTGCGCCGCAAGCTCGCAGAAGAGGGTCGCCGGGCGATGACGAAGCTCATTCCCGTGAACATAGGCCTGACATATGACTGGGGCATGCCCGTGTTCACGAAACCCACACGGCGCCGTGTGCACCGCTGGGAGAATTACCCGACCGCGCCCTGGCGCTACTACCGCTCAATTGCGCAGCAACCCGACCTCATCCTCGTGGATGGCCGGTTTCGGGTGGCCTGCGTCCTGGAGAGCCTGCTCAGCCTCTCGCCGTTGAGCAACACGCAGATCCTGATCGACGACTACGCCGACCGGCCTCACTACCAGGTGGTGGAGCGGTTTGCGGACCTCGAGATGGCCGGCAGAATGGCCGTTTTGCGGCCGCGCAGGCTGATCGACCGCATCCAGGTCCGCCGGATGGTCAAACAATACTGTGCCGACCCGCGCTGAGCGGGTCGGCACAGCTTCACTTCGACGTTCAGCGCTGCTTGAACTCTTCCGGCGTCAGCTGGTGACGCGCTAACAACTTGTAGAAGTCGGTGCGGTTGCGTTTCGCGAGCCGCGCCGCCTGGCTCACGTTGCCCCCGGTGATCTGAAGAATCTGCGACAGGTAGCTGCGCGTGAACTCATCGCGTGCCTCATCGAACGAGGGCAGGCGGCCCGGGCCGCCGCCCAGGGATTGCTGCACCAGCTCGACCGGAATGATCGGAGTCTGCGACAGCGCCACGTTCTGGCGCACGACGTTCTGCAGCTGGCGGATGTTTCCCGGCCAGTCGGCGGTGGCGAGCAGCTCGACCGCTTCCGGCGCATAGATCTTGCGCACGCCGCTTTCCTTGGCGATCTGCGCCAGGAAGTGCGCCACCAGCAGCGGAATGTCTTCCCGGCGCCGGTTCAACGCCGGCATCTCGATGTGCACGACGTTCAGGCGGTAGTACAGGTCTTCGCGGAACTGGCCGGCGGTCATCAGGTTCTGCAGGTCGCGGTGAGTTGCCGAGATCACGCGCACATTGACGGGAATGGCATCGGTGCTGCCCACCGGACGTATCACATTCTCCTGCAATACCCGCAGCAGCTTCACCTGCAGGCGCATCGGCATGTCACCGATCTCATCCAACATCAGGGTGCCGCCGTCGGCCGCCATGAACAGGCCGCGGTGGGCACGCGTCGCACCCGTAAACGATCCCTTCTCGTGACCAAACAGCTCCGATTCCAACAGGTTCTCGGCCATCGCGCTGCAGTT
>JAQGOF010000239.1 GCA_028293745.1 Gammaproteobacteria bacterium
CTGGATGCTTCGGCCTGGGCAGACGATGACAGGAACCCGGTCGATCTGACGGAGGCGTACCTGCAATTTCGTCCGTACCCGTTCGGAGGCTACCGGTTTCGACTGAAGGCAGGCGCGTTTCATGCGCCGATCTCGCTCGAGAATCGCGCAGCGGGTTGGGAGTCGCCCTACACGCTGTCGTATTCGGCAATCAACACCTGGCAGGGCGAAGAGTTGCGGACCATCGGCGTGGAGGGACAGCTCGACTGGCTGGGCACGCGCACGGGCCATGGTTTTGATCTGGCGCTCACCGGGGGCCTTTTCGGTTGGAACGATCCCGCCGGGACCGTTATCGCAACACGTGGCTTTGCCCTGAGCGATCGCCAGACGACTTTGTTCGGGCGCGTAGGCTCATCCAAGTCTTCGCCATACCAACCCATTGAGCTGTTTCACGAGATCGATGGCCGGGCGGGTTACTACGCTGGAGTCGAAGCCAGGTACTTTGACAGGGTTGTAATACGTGCACTGCACTACGACAACCGCGCAGACCCGGAAGCGTTTGACAGCGCGATCGACAATTTCGCCTGGGAGACGCACTTCAACTGCGTGGGTGTTCGAGCTGAGAGCGCCAACGGATGGACAGGAATTGTGCAATGGCTGGACGGCGAGACGTATATCGAGCCGGGCGGCACGTATATCGGCTGGCCTTTCAGGGCCCGATTCGCGCTGGTATCGCGGCAGATGGGTCATCACAGGTTGAGCATGCGGTATGACTCGTTCGCGGTGGAGAGCGAATCGGCAGACGGCGGCGGTGCTCAACACGGGCATGCGTGGACGGCGGCCTATGTCTTCGAGCCGGACACGCACTGGAAAGTCTCGCTCGAGTGGCTGCGCGTCACCAGCGATACGGCCAATCGAGCTCTGGACCTGGGCACCCCGCGAGTCGCAACGGAAACCCAGATCCAGCTGGCCGTCCGCTTTGCGCTGGGACCGCTCGCCCGGTAGACTTCGCGCCCCCTCATAACGCTATTCGGAGTCTTTATTCATGGGTAAGGGAGACAGCAGAAGCCGCCGCGGCAAGATTTACCAGGGCTCGTTCGGCAAGTCCCGGCCGAAGGACCCGGCGAAGAAGAAAAAGCGCGCTGCCGCCAAGAAGTAGCCGTCCCTTCTAGGAAGGCTCCTGATTCGTCAGCACCTTCTTGGCTTCCATCACGTCCCGGACGATTTGCAGGGCGCTGCGCTCATTGGGCGGAAGATCAACCTTGGTCTCGCCGCGCGGGCTCGTTCTCTCACCCCAGCGCACCACGTGCGCGCAGTAGCTGAGTCCTCCGCCGAAGCCGGGCATCAGTAACAGGGCGCCAGGTTTGACGCGTCCCTCCTCGAGAGCCTCGCAAAGCGCCACGGGTACGGTTGCCGCGGACATGTTGCCATAGCGTTGGATGTTGATATACACGCGGTCCAGGGGAACGCGTGTACGTTTCGCTACGGCCTCGATGATTCGCAGATTGGCCTGATGCGGGACTGCGAGGTTGACGTCCTCAGCCTTGAGACCCAACTTTCCGAGTGCGCTTTCGCTGGCGGCACCCATTCCGTGTACTGCGCGTTTGAAGATCTCCTGTCCTTCGAACTGCCAGCGAACCGATCCGTAGAGAATTCCACGGTTGGCGTAGCGCCCGCCCATGCCGTGAACGCGCAGAGTTTCCCGGGCATCTGCGTAGCATCCGAGCTGCTCCGCGAGCAGCCCTTCTTCCCGGGTGGTCGCAGTCAAGACGACGGCGGCGGCGCCGTCTCCGAATAACACCGCGACGTCCCGGTCGGTCCAATCCATGAAAGGTGAAATGAGCTCGGCTCCTATCACCAGCGCATTGCGCACCACCCCGGTTCGAATCAATGCCGTGGCGCAGGACAGGCCGTACAGAAAACTGGTACACGCGGTATTGATGTCCATCGCCGCAGCCGTTGCAGCGCCGATGCGCAGCTGAACTCCCGAGGCCATGTTCGGGACCTGGTCTTCGTGGCTGCAGGTGCCGAACACGATGAGATCAATCTCGCTGCCCTGAAGTCCGGCTGCCGCCAACGCTCGTGCGGAAGCCACGTAGGCCAGATCGCCGAGCGTCACGTGTGATATCCGCCGCTCGCGGATACCGGTTCGGCTGACGATCCAGTCGTCACTGGTGTCCATGAGAGTCGCCAGATCCCGATTGGATAGGACGGCGGGTGGGAGGCACTTGCCCCACCCGGTGATGGCTGCGTTGGTCACGCTACTTCCCCCAAGAGCATCGCGATGGCTCGCAGCATAGCAGGGGCTTCGTCGAGGGCCGTAGCCTCGAGCTTACCGGGAGGCAGATATGCTGCTGAGAGGGGAACGCTGCTTGCGTCCAGGCGTTGTGTTCCGTCGGGTGCCGGCATGTGCCGGGGCCGCTTGGGCCGTCTGGGCCCCCCGCCCGATAGACAGATCGTCAGATATACAGTGAGGTGATCTTATGAAACGCAGTCTCCTTTTGTTGTGCCTGAGCGCGCTTGCCATAGTGGCTTGCTCGAAGCAGCAGTCGACGTCGCCCAGCGCTCCTTCGGACTCGACGACCACGGCGCCGGCTGCGCCGGATTCGAGCTCGAACTCGATGCAGAGCGCGCCGCCTCCGTCAGATCAGTCCACGAACCCGACGAACCCGCCGCCGGATTCGTCCAACAGTGGCACTGCGACGCCGCCACCGGCTGACTCGAGCACACCTCCGAAGTAATGATTTCGTAGGAAATCTGCGCTCAAGGATTGCCGGTTTTCCTGTACCGTGCCCCCGACCCTGTTTTTAAGGGTCGGGCGGCCCTTTTTGGGCTGCCGGAAAGGATTATGTTTTAGAAAGTTCAGGAGTGAGATGTCATGACTAAGTACGCGCTTCCGGATCTTCCATACGACTACGGTGCTCTCGAGCCGCATATTTCGGCGAAGATCATGCAGCTCCATCACGACAAGCACCACAAGACGTATGTAGACGGAGCGAACCAGACCCTCGACGCGCTGACCGATGCGCGCGAGAAAAACGATTTCGCGCGGATCGCTGCGCTCGAGCACCAGCTCGCGTTCCATGTCTCGGGCCACGTGCTGCACAGTATTTTCTGGAAGAACATGTCGCCCAACGGCGGCGGCGAGGCCACCGGTGCGCTCGCCAGCGCCATTGACCGCGATTTTGGCGGCTTCGCCAAATTCAAACAGCAGCTCACGAAGGCCGCGGCCACTTGCATGGGCTCCGGCTGGGGCGCGCTCATGTTTGACACTTTGTCCGGACGGCTGATCACGACGCAAATTCACGATCACGAGTCGCAGACGGTCCAGGGCGGTCTGCCTCTGCTGGTACTTGATGCATGGGAGCATGCCTGGTATCTGCAGTACCTGAACGAGAAGACGAAGTTCTTCGACGCCATCTGGAACGTCCTCAACTGGAAGGACGTTGCCGAGCGCTACGAGCGCGTGCGGGGCGTGAGTCTGATACCGGAGCAGAAGGCCGTAGGCTGAGCATTGGTCGCCTGAAGCCTCGATTGAGGCAAGAAAGGCCCGCTTGAGGAAAAAGAACGCGCGGCGCTTCGTACGAATACGAAGCGCCGCGCGTGCGTATCCTCCTATTTCCGACTATGCCCTGATCGGTGACTGCCACTCGGCAGCGTTGATCTCCCGAGCCGGGTCCATCGACTGGTGCTGTTTACCGCGCTTCGACTCTGACAGCTGCTTTGGCCGCCTGCTCGACTGGAAGCAGGGGGGGCACTTCATCGTCAGTCCCCAGGCCAGTTCCAAGGGAAGCGTGTATGTCAGTCGCGAATACGTGAAGGACAGCCTCGTCCTTGTCACAACCTACAAATCCGGACGCAACACGGCTCGCGTGATCGACTTCTTCGCGATGCGCGAGGGCGGACGGCGGCGCCCGCGGCGCGAGCTCGTACGGATAATCGAAGGCATCAGCGGCAGCATGCGGTTCGATGTCTCGATGGTGGCGCGACTCGACTACGGCGAAGTCAAACCGTGGATCTTCTCAGGCGGCCCTAACGCGCACTTCGCGTCCGGTAGTAACACCGCGCTTCGAATTTTTGGCGAGGTGCCTATGCAGGTTGTTGACGAGCACGACCTGCACGCCGAAGTGACTGTCCGGGCCGGACAGAAACTACATATCGGGCTGGAGTTTGTTCGCCCGGAAGACGCGCACGCCGCCCCGCTGCGGGACCGGGCGGCGCAGGAATTGAGGGCGCATTTCAAAGAGACTCTCGAGTGGTGGCAGAATTGGTCTGCCAAGATCGTTTATGAGGACGGCCCGGGCGTCAATATCGTCAGGTCAGCGATTACGCTCAAAGCGCTGACGTTCGCACCTACTGGCGCGATTATTGCGGCTCCCACCACCTCGCTGCCCGAACAGCCGGGCGGCGAGCGCAATTGGGACTATCGTTACTGCTGGATCCGCGATTCCATTTTTACGGTGTGGGCGCTCGCCAGCACCGGTGCCGAATCGGAGGCTGAGGGCGTCCGGCATTTCATTCAGCGCTCCGCCGCGGGAAATGCAGGAGATCTGCAAGTGCTGTATGCCGTGGATGGCAAGCGTCGCTTGACGGAAATCAAGTTGGACCATCTCGAGGGCTGGCGTGGGTCACGTCCTGTGCGGATCGGCAACGGTGCCGAGCGCCAATATCAAGCGGACATGTATGGCCTGGTGCTCGAGCTCGCGTGGCAGTGGAGTGAGCGCGGACATGCTCCGAGCCAGGCCTATTGGAGATTCTTGCGCTCGACGGTCGACGTGGCCATCTCAAAGTGGGAGTTGCCGGACTGCGGCATCTGGGAGGTGCGCTCCAGGCCGCTGCACTTCGTACATTCGAAGGTCATGTGTTGGGCGGCGGTCAACAGTGGAATCAGGCTCGCGGAACAGTATGGGTTTGAAGCGCCGCTGGAGCGATGGCGAGTTGCGCGTGACCGGATGCGTGCCGCCATCGAGAAGCGCGGTATGGACCACGAGAGAGGCATCTTCGTACGAAGCTTTGGCAGCAAGGCTGTGGATGCCGCGCTGCTTCTGTTGCCCATAGCGGGTTTTGTGGCTTACGACGATGACCGTATGATCCGCACGACGCAGGTCATCGGTGAAGAGCTCATGCAGGACGGATTGCTGCTGCGCTACCGCGGCGAGGACGGTCTGGCCGGATCAGAAGGGATGTTTCTGGCCTGTACGTTCTGGCTGGTTGCGTGTCTGTCCCGGCAGGGTAAGAAGAGGCAGGCCACGAGAATCTTCGCACGCGCCTGCGGCAGCGCGAATGACCTTGGGTTGTTCTCCGAGGAATACTCCCGCCGCGGACGCGAGATGTTGGGGAATTTCCCACAAGGGCTGACGCACTTGTCGCATATTGGCGCGGCGCTCTCCTTGCGCGACGTCAGGCACCCACGCGAGTGATGTATGAACGGGCAGCCGCATCGATCGCGCGCCGCCCATGTACTCAGGGCTATCTGGACATTGATGCGCGATGCCGCGGAGGGCTGGTTGACTCATCGTGCGTCCAGCACGGGGGCGGCATTGGCCTTCTACACGATCTTTTCGCTGGCTCCTGTTCTGATCCTGTCGATTGCGATTGCCGGGTTCTTCTTTGGAGAGGCGGCTGCGCGCGGGGAGATCGTCGGTCAGGTCGGGGGCCTGGTGGGCCCGCAGGGCGCCGAGCTGGTGCAATCGGTTCTGCAGAATGCGAGTCGCCCGGACGCCGGTCTCATCGCCACGATCTTCAGTATCGTGACTCTCATATTGGGCGCCAATACTGCGTTGGCCGAGTTGAAGGCGGGGCTCGATGAGATCTGGGATGTGCCGCCGGAACGGCGCACCGGGTTCTGGTACTACGTCCGCACGCGGCTCGTGTCGGTGGGAATGATCCTCGCGCTGGGCTTCCTGATGTTGGTATCGCTCGTGATCAGCGCCGCGCTGGCGGCTCTCGAGAGATTCTCACGTGGCGAGATGTTCATCAATACAGTGTTGATCTGGATCAATTCGCTGTTCGCGTTCGTGCTGACCGCGACGCTGTTCGCAACGATCTACAAGGTGTTGCCGAGCGTGCGGCTTGCCTGGCGGGACGTCACGATAGGCTCGCTGGTGACGGCATTGTTGTTTACGGCCGGCAAGTTTGCCATTGGCGTTTACATTGGCAACAGCGGGGTGGCTTCGACTTATGGAGCGGCCGGCTCGGTGGTGTTGATCCTGATATGGGTGTATTACTCGGCCCAGATACTGTTGTATGGGGCCGAGTTTACGCGGGCGTTTGCGTATCGTTATGGATCGTACGCGGCCAGCTCCCAGGCCGATGCGCTGGTGGTCAAGCCACCGTCACGGCCGCGCTACAGGCGCCCGGGTTATAAGATATAGCGGCTCAGGTCCTCGTCCTTGACCAGGTTGCCCAGGTGGTCATCCACATACTGTGAATCGATGGTCACTGTCTTGCCGTTCTGATCCACCGCTTCATAGGAGACGGTCTCTAGCAGACGTTCCATCACCGTGTGCAGGCGACGGGCGCCGATGTTCTCGGTGCGCTCATTTACGTGGAACGCGATTTCGGCAATGCGCCGCACGCCATCCTCGGTAAAATCGACCTGCACGCCTTCGGTGTTCATCAGCGCCCGGTATTGAGCGGTGAGGGATGCGTCGGGCTCGGTCAGAATACGCACGAAATCACCGACCTTGAGCGAGTCCAGCTCCACGCGGATGGGCAACCGGCCCTGCAGTTCGGGAATCAGGTCGGAGGGCTTCGAGAGACTGAACGCGCCCGAAGCAATGAACAGCACGTGATCGGTCTTCACCGGGCCATACTTGGTCGCCACCGTGGAGCCTTCGATCAAGGGCAGCAGATCCCGCTGCACGCCCTCGCGTGACACATCCGCGCCGACGGTTTCCTGGCGCCGGGTCACCTTGTCGATCTCGTCGATGAACACGATGCCATTCTGCTCGGCGTTGAAAATGGCCTGGATCTTCAACTCCTCCTCGTTGACGAGCTTGCCCGCCTCCTCATCGGTCAGGACCTTCAGGGCCTCGCGCACCTTCACCTTGCGCGTCCGCGTCTTGTTACCGCCCAGGTTAGCGAACATGGATTGCAACTGCTGCTGCATTTCCTCCATGCCCGGAGGCGCCATGATCTCCACACCCATGGGCAGCGCACGCGTTTCGATCTCGATTTCCCGGTCGTCCAACTCATGCTCGCGCAGCATCTTGCGGAATTTCTGGCGCGTTTCGGCATCACGCGGCTGGGTGGGCTCGTCGGTGGAGAAACCCAACATTCTCGGCTTCGGCAGAAGCGCGTCCAGGACGCGCTCTTCGGCCGCATCCGCCGCGCGTTGACGAACTTTCTCCACGGCCTGCTCGCGCGTCATTTTGACGGCGACGTCGACGAGCTCTTTCACAATGGAATCAACATCCCGCCCGACATAACCCACTTCCGTGAATTTGGTGGCTTCGACTTTGACGAACGGGGCGTTGGCGAGCTTCGCCAGGCGCCGCGCGATCTCGGTCTTGCCCACGCCGGTAGGACCGATCATGAGGATGTTCTTGGGGGTGATTTCCTGGCGCATCGGCTCGGCCACCTGCATGCGGCGCCATCGGTTGCGCAACGCGATGGAGACGGCGCGCTTGGCAGCGTCCTGGCCGATGATGTGCTTGTCGAGCTCGGATACGATTTCACGAGGTGTCAGAGATGACATTAGGCGGCGCCCTGCTTGAGTTCGTCGATGGTCAGATTGCGGTTGGTATAGATGCAGATGTCGGCGGCAATCCCGAGCGAACGCTCGACGATGCTGCGGGCATCGAGCTCGGAACCCTCGAGCAGAGCGCGTGCCGCGGCCAGCGCGTACGGTCCGCCGGAGCCGATGGCCGCGACGTCGTAGTCGGGCTCGATCACATCGCCATTGCCCGAGACCACCAGCACCTTGCCGGGATCAGCCACGAGCAGCAGGGCCTCGAGCCGCCGCAGAAAGCGGTCCGATCGCCAGTCCTTGGCGAGCTCGATGGCCGCGCGCGTGAGGTTGCCGTACTTCTCGAGCTTGCCTTCGAAGCGCTCGAACAACGTAAAGGCATCTGCTGTGCCGCCGGCAAAGCCTGCGAGTACTTTGTCGTTGTGGAGCCGGCGCACTTTGCGCGCATTGCCCTTCATGACGGTGTTGCCGAGCGTGACTTGTCCGTCACCGCCAATCGCAACTGCACCATTGCGGCGGACGGCAACAATAGTGGTCCCGTGTGGATCGAATCCGTGGCTTTCGGTCATGACGCTCCTGGCAGGCCTGAAACAGTATCGAGGGCCGCGTCCAGGAGGGCTGTGCGAACAGTCGCTAGGCCTTCCTCCGAGCGCGGGGATGCGTTTTGTCGTAAATGCGGGCGAGGTGCTGGAAGTCAAGATGAGTGTAAATCTGGGTCGTGGCTATATCGGCGTGCCCGAGCAGCTCCTGCACACCTCTCAAATCACCACCAGATTCAAGTAGATGCGACGCGAACGAGTGCCGGAAGAGGTGCGGATACACGCGCACGCTCACGCCCTGACGGCGGGCCCAGTACGCCACGCGGGTCTGCACCGCGCGTCTACCCAGGCGCTCGCCACTGCGGCCGACGAACAAAGCTGTTTCGTCTGATTTTGCGATGGAGACACGTTCTTTCAACCATTGCTTCAGGGCGCTGGTAGCCTCTGTTCCGACGGGAACGATTCGCTCTTTGTTGCCTTTGCCGACGACACGTACCGTGCGGTCGGCAAGGTGGAGGCCGCTCACGTCCAGGCCGACGAGTTCGGCGAGACGCAACCCGGAGGAGTAGAGCAGCTCCATGATCGCGCGATCGCGAGTGACGAAGACATCGCCCGCGGGTATCTCGAGGAGCCGCCCCATTTGATCTGCGTCGAGCGTTTCGGGAAGGCGCCTCTGCGCTTTGGGCGCTCGCACTTCGTAGGCCGGGTTGTTCTTGATGTCTGCCGCGCCGGCGGGACGCTTTTGCGCACGTTGCTCCTCGACGGTTTCCCGCACGAGAAACTCAAAGAAACCGCGAACAGCCGAGAGCCGACGTTGGATGCTGCGAGGCGCGAGCCCTTTGGCGTGTGAGTGGGCAGCGAACGTGCGAATGTGCTGGCTGTCGACCGCACTCCAGTCCTGGAGGCCGTGAAGGTCGCAAAATTTCACTAGGGCCGCGAGGTCGCGCGCATAGTTTGAATCGGTATGCGCGGACAGGCGGCGCTCTGTGGTCATGTAGCGCCGAAATTGCGCTACTCGCTCGAGCGCCGCGGGGAGCATCGGTTGTCAGGCCGTGGATTCGGCCTGCGGGGCATCGGGCACTGGCATCAGCGCGTCCGCGATCAGGTCCGCCATGCGCGCCAGGAACTCGGTGCTCATGCCGGGATGAAAGCGATCCCGATCCGTGCTGCCCAATGCGAGCAATCCAATGCTGCCCTTCTCACCCAGCGGGACTAGTGCCACGGAGCCGATGTCATTGGCGTCCGACCCGAAGAGGAACTCCCGCTGCGAGTCACGAGCCTGTCCACACCGTGGCTTGCCATTGGAGAATAGGGTTTCAAACGACTTGAGATTCGGATCATCAGCACGCACTACTCTGACGAATCTCTGCGGTGTGACATCGGGGTGCGATCCGACGAGCACCAGCACGGAGTGAAAGGCGTCGAAATCCACTCGAAGACCGGATTCCATTGTCGCGATGACGCCTTCACGTGAGCCCGCCCTCAACAGTTGCCGCGTGAAGCGATGCAGCTTGTCGGCAAGCGCATCATTCGCACGCGCTACGCGCACGAACTCTGCAAGTTTGGCCTCGACGGCGGCATGCTTCTCACGCAATACCTCTATCTGCCGCTCAACGAGTGAAATGGTAGATCCACCTCGTGCATGAGGTAGGCGAAGACGCGCCAGCACAGCATGATGTCGTTCGAAGAAATCAGGGTTGTGCTGCAGATAAGCGGCAATAGACTCTTCTTCGGTTTCCACGGCCGCTACGCCGCGAGTGGTGTTTATCATTAATTAGACCTCGACGTGACCTTCGAACGAAACTTCGGCCGGCCCCGTCAACCAGATGTTATCCCCCGGACGCTCCCAGTTTACTCGCAACTCGCCGCCATGCACCCTTACGAGCACGGAGGCGTCAAGAAGTCCACGCTTGCGCTCGACTGCGACAGCCGCGCATGCCCCTGTGCCGCATGCCAGCGTCTCACCGGCACCACGTTCATACACGCGGAGCCTAATGTGCGAGCGATCGATGATTTGAACGAATCCTGCATTCACGCGGTTGGGAAAACGCGGATGCTTCTCGATGGCCGGACCCAGGGTCTCAACGGGGGCTGTATCGGTTGAATCGACAGTCAGGACCGCGTGGGGATTGCCCATTGAGACGGCACCTATTTCAACCTTCTGCCCATTCACTTCGAGACTATACGTATCGGCCAGTTCGGGCGCATCAAACGGCAAACTACGAGGTTCGAATCTGGGCACACCCATATCTACCGACACGACACTTCCGCTTTGCACACGCGCGTGAATGAGCCCAGCCGGGCTGTCCATCGTGACTGCGCCCGCGCGCGTCTGGCCGCGACGGTAGAGAAGGGCAGCGATGCACCGGGCACCGTTGCCACACTGTTCAACCTCGTTGCCATCGGAATTGAAGATGCGGTAGAACACCGCGGTATCCGAGCGTCGGGGGTTTTCCAGGACCAGTGCCTGATCGAAGCCGATGCCGGTATGCCGGTCCGCGAGCTTTCTGAGTTGTTCGGCCGGCGGCGGGGCGTGCCCTGCGGGCAAATCGAACACGATGAAATCGTTCCCTGCACCGTGCATCTTCGTGAAATCGATGCGCATAACGTCAAGAATAGCCGAATCATCCCAGTGCGGCACGGTCCCTGAACATACAGCGATCCATCACGGTGAATATACCCGCGCGCACAGCCTTCTCAGCAGCGTCCTCATCGATCACACCGTCCTGCAGCCATAGCGCCGGCATTCCCAGTCGGATGCAGTCATCAACGATTGCCGCAACATGCTCCGGCCGGCGAAAGACATCGACTACGTCAGCCCGCTCGCCCGGCTTCAAGACCTCCGAGAGATGATCGAGGTCGGTAACCACCTGCTCGCCGAGGATGGTCCCGCCCGCGGGAGTCACTGGAATGATGCGATAGCCGAAGCCCTGGAGCTGCCTGGCCACGCGGTTGCTGGGCCTTGAAGGGTCCGCTGACAGTCCAACAATGGCGATGATGCGTGCCGAGCGCAGTAGTTGTGCGATCTTTTCGGTGGACGGGTTCTTGAACACAAGGGTGACTTGGCGTGTGTGGTTTATACGCCTAGTCTGACGTATGGCTGCGCCTGAGTACAAAGTCGTCATTGAGCCACACGGAAGGCTTATCACTGTAGCTGCGGATCGCCCGGTACTCGAAGGTGCGCTCGCGGCGGGCCTCAATCTGCCGCATAGCTGCAAGTCGGGTCATTGCGCCTCGTGCCG
>JAQGOF010000254.1 GCA_028293745.1 Gammaproteobacteria bacterium
CGTCTTGGGTTGAGCCCAGTTGGGAACGCCCAACACTTCAACCGCAATCTCACTGCAACACTCTCAACCCCAATCTGTAGCGTGGACCGCCTAAGGTCCTACGGCGGCAGGTCTTTCTGGACACCGCCGCAAGAACGTCACAACCCCAGAAGGGGATACGAATGGGAATTCGAAGAAAGCTGATCGGCGCGTGCGCGCCAATGAGCCTGGCCGTGTGCTTCATGGCCATCAGCCCGGCTAAAGCCGACACGACGCAGCCCCAGAAATGTCACCTTGACACGGGCATCCAGCACATAGTCCACATCCAGTTCGACAACGTGCATTTCTGACGCGACAATCCAAACGTTCCGTCGGACCTCGCGCTAGCGGCATCGCCGCATATGGTCGAACAACTCGAGTCCGCAGGTGTTACTTCCGCACGATGCGAGCAGCGGCTCCGAGAGCTCTCGTATTCGAACCCTTGCCGCTTCCTCCGCAGTAGTGGGGTTCAGTGCCGCGCCAAACTCCTCGATCGTGTCGAAGTCTCCAAGTTTGACCCCGCAGCGATCACAATGATTCATCCAGTAGAAGCTTTCGGTGGTTTGGCTGTAGTCGATTCGATAAAGCGGCGCCAAATTGCTGAGGCGTGCGGGGATCGGGTCCGCCAGGAAAGCGATGTAGCTCAGCATGGTGGGTTCATCGGCCACCTCCCAGTGGTCACCGGTCGGATCGTCGTCCACATACAGCACCTCGTGACCGGGTGGAAGGACGATTCCGAAAACTCGGGTCTGGGAGGGACAACGCCAGCAGCCCCGCGTGGCCTCAGCCAGAAAGTAGCTTGCAGCACGGATATTCGGTGACTGCGAGACGGGAATCCACTTGAGCAGCGGTGAGCTATCGATGTTGTCCGGGACGTACCACAACCTCCGCTGAGGGTCCCATCTGGCGCCTAGCGCCTTGGCCTCATCCTTCTCGTGGAAGGGAACGTTGAGATCGATCCGTGGCATTCCTTGCCCTCAAACTGCGCGCCCGCACGCCGCCCTAAATATACTCCGCGCCCACTGCGCTCGCTATTCGATTGAGATTGAGTAATTCACTTCGTCTTTTGACTCCAGTACTCATTAAACTCATTTTCTTCGTCACGCGCTGTCAGTCCTGTAGTCCACCACGCCCGGCCGGGCGCCGATCGGGCGAGGACGAGTCACGTGTGATTCCCGTCGAGTACATGGAGGGCTGCATCTATCTAGTGCGCGCACAATCTCATGTTGGATTCCGACCTGGCGGACCTCTATCAAGTCACTGCCGATAATTTGAAATTGGCGGCAAAGCGGACTCGGACCCGCGCTCCCGCGGGCTTCATGTTCCAGCAGACGAAGGAAGAAGACGCATCTTTGCTATTGCGATCTGCAGTAGCAAAGAGAGGTCGTGGCGGCCGGCAGACCTCAACCACGAGGTTTGGTGAACTATGCTGCCATAATCGTATAACCAATTGATTTATTGAGACAATTTCATCCGTCGCGGAGGAGTATAATTGCGCGCAGGATCAGTGCCTTGTGATCCTTCACCTGATCGCCGATGCTCCCATCTATGAGCGATGACGCCACCACTCGTCCGACTGGTTCAGCTCTTACCCGTGAAGAACTGCTGAACGCCCTCCGCGCGCTCTCCGACAAGCTTGGAGATCAGGGCGTGACCGGTGAACTCTGCCTGTTCGGGGGCACGGTAATGGTGCTCGCCTTCTCAGCACGGCTCGCTACCAAAGACGTCGATGCGCTATTCAAGCCTGCGAAGACTATTCGCGATCTTGCCGGCCACATAGCTGCGGAGCTTCATCTTCCGAACGACTGGCTCAACGACGGGGTAAAGGGATTTCTGTCGCCTCGACATAAAACAACAGCCGGGAATCTTCCGCAATTTCCACACCTGCGACTTACTATGCCGGTACCGGAATACCTGCTGGCCATGAAGTGCATGGCCTCGCGCATTGGTGGCACAACGGGCGAGACCTCCGATGTTTCTGACATCGTGTTCCTGATTCGGCACTTGGGACTAAAATCTGCTCGTGATGTACTCGACATCGTGGCTCAGTACTATCCTTCGAACCAAATCCCGGTAAAAACCCAATACCTCATCGAAGGTCTGTTTGACGAGGGCCGCATATGAGACCCATCACTTTGGCGGAAGTCGCCGAACTGGCCGCGCGCGGTGATTCGTTTGATCGATGCCTCGCCAACTTCCTGGACGAGTTCTACTCGAGGCCCTCTTCCAATGCTCTCGCGGCGGAGCCCGCACCGCTCGCACCGCACTTTGCCGACCTGGGCCGAGTCCAGGACGCGTATCTGGCCGCTACAGCCGAGGAACTGGCGAGGCAATACAATCTGCAACGACCAACATGGATTGATGCAGAGACACGAAGACTTCATCGACCATGGTTTGCTTCATCTCTGGCAGCCCTGCGCACCGTCCTGTTGTTAGAAAGCCCAGCCGCTTTCCGTTCCCGCAATCTGTTCGTGACCGAAAACGCACTCGCCCGGGCGTGACCCCCTGCTGCTACAGCTGATTGCGACGCGACGTTCGCTTCGAATTCCTCAATGACCGGCAGGAGTTCATCACACAGGCACCCTGCCGCATTTTCGCGTCCGCTCGTCGCACGGCAGTGCTCGAGCCATCACAGCCGCGTGATACGGTCATGATCCAGTCCGGAGTTGCAACCATAGGTGGGTGGGTGTTTATGGAAGAAGCAAAGGGAGGCGCCACGCGGCTACAGGTCATTGCACTGTTGGGCGCCGGACTGACGCTGGCTTGCGCAAATGTTGTGCAGGCGCAGACCGAAGACGAGCTCTCGGCACTGCTCAAGCGCCAGACTCAAGAATTTTCCGACGCAGGACAGCAAGGCGATAAGGCTGTACTGGACCAATATCTTGATCCGAGCGTCATGTTCACCGAAGAAGATGGATCTGTGGTGACGAAGAAGGACATCCTGGATGGCGCCGCCCCACCTCCCAAGGGAGTGCAGGAAAAGATCGTCGTGACGGAATCGGGGGCCGACCTCGTGTGTACGATTTCCCGACAAGGTGATCACCTCACGGGAGCGGTGAATGGAGGGCCACCCGTGATGCTCGAGGCCGAATTACCGGACGTCCTTTTTACTCCGGGACGTCCACGAATCCGAAAGATTTTCAAGCGGGACGAGAGCGGAAGAGTGACTGGATATGTCAGTCGCAGGGAAGGACGCGATGTCATGTTCACAAAGTCGTCGTAACCGAAGTTTATTAGCGTGATCTGGTCCGCCAACGTTGCACGGACGTCAAGCACGTCGGAGGGAAAGTCCATTCGACCGTCTGGGCGTTGGCCGGCATGCCGGCGTAGCCGGGATTGAGCAGGGACTGGGAGATGCGCAGGCCGAGTGGCCAGCGCGCCTTGATGAACGCCATCGCATCCAGAATCTGCTCATCATTCAGAATGTCTTCGAACGCGGGCATGTAGGAGTGCACACTCGGAGGCGTCGTAGTGAAACGGCCGTATCGGGTGATGCGATAGAGATCTTCGTCCGAATGCTCCCACGTGTGACCAGATTCGTCGTGGGCGGGCGCGCGTCTTCCTGAGTACTGGTCCTGGAGCTGCCACAGCGGCTGCCCTTGCAGCCGCTTTCCATGGCATGAAGAGCACCACTGCGCGTAGATCCGCTTACCGGCCGCGCCTTTCGCCGGATCGTCCGCGTTCGCAAAGTGCACGGAGGACATAGGTGCACCTTCCACGCTGGCAGCGCGAGAGGCAGCGACGCGCGGTGCGGTCGCAGTCGTCGCGGCGCTGACGATACACGCGCAAAGAATACGTGCGACAGCAATGGAGATTCGTAGGGTCATCGTGGCTGCACTCAGCTCGGCGCGTTCGTCACCCGCTGGCTCCCTGAATGAGTTGCCTCAATTCCTCGGCCAGTTTCTGGTCACGCAAGGAGTCCGGCAGCACCTTCGCCACACGCCCGTCAGGAGAGATCACGTAGAGAAAGGAGCTGTGATCGACGGCATAGGCACCGTTGCCCAGACTGCGTGCACGATAGTAGGTATGAAATTGCTTTGAGGCGATCTCGATCTGCTTCGGATTCCCACGCAGACCAACAATGCGCGGACTGAAGGCTCTCAGGTATTCTCCCATGTGACTGGCAGTGTCACGTACCGGATCCACGGTGATGAAAATCGGCTGGATTCGATCAGCGAGTGGACCGAGAGCATTTAGCGCGTGCCCCACGTCGATGAGGACCGTGGGACACACGTCGAGACAAAACGTGTACCCGAAGTAGACAAGCAACCATCGGCCCCGGTATGTCGCGTCCGTAACTTGGTGCCCATCCAGCGTCTGCAGCTCAAAGCGCGGGAAGAATGGAGGAACCTGCGCACTCGGCTGTGTACCTTGCGGCGCGGGGACAGCCGCGGAGGCCATCCCCGCCAACCCAATCAGAAGAAGAGCAATACCTCGCATGGCTTACGGATGCGGCAGGACTCGGATGATCGCCATCATTCCATTGTCCTCGTGCCCTAGAATGTGACAGTGATAGACGAAGTCGCCGATATCCGGCCCGCGGAAATCCATCCGGACCTTTATGCTCGGGTAGGGACCCGTGCCGCTCCAGAACGGCACTTGGTACATATCGAATAACTGCCGCTGATCCGGCGTGACGGGCACTCCGTTCAGCTCGAGCAGCAGGAAGTGGATCTGGTGCATGTGGAATTCGTGGTGCTCGGGAGTGCGATTCTCGATGACCCAATCCTCCACTGACCCTTGCGTCGTAGTAATTGCCGGAGGATTGTTGGCATCGAACAGCGTCGGTGTGGCGCCATCTACAGTGATGAAGAAATTGGTCGGGCTCAGCGGGTTGGTGGGATCCGAGATGACCTCCGAGAAGTATAGTTTGCGTTTCGCGGTTGGCGTGGCAGCGGCAAGCCCGGCAAACCTCGTGCCGGTGAACGGACCGGTGGCTGATTCGGTCATCGGTAGCGACGGAGCAGCTGTGGTCTTCTGCAGGACGGCGACAGTCCTCTCCGGGTCATTGTCGCCAGCAGGCCCTGTATCGATTCTGAGTGTCTTCAGTGTGGCGTTCTGAACAGCCGCGGACGGTCCGGTGACGATGAATTCAGCGCGTCCGGCCGGCGGAATCAGCACGTCGGTTTGCGTGAGCAGCTTGCCGGGTTGAGTTCCATCCTGAGATTCGACGGGGACTCCGTCGAAGCCCACGATAGATAGCGGCTGTGCGACGCCATCGTAGACAACCTGCAGATCGAGAATCGTGTCCGCGGATGAATTTGCGACCCGCCAGAACTCTTTCTGGCCCTGCTTTATCTTAATGATGCTCGGGATAAATCCGGGCTGAGGAGTGGACACGTAGGGAATGGGCACATAGTTCAGTGACAGATCCCACGCCGGTATGACTCCACCCGGAGCCGGACTGCCCGCGACATTCTGGTCTCTGAACACGAGCACGCGCTCGGGAAGACCGGCGACGGCAGGTTGGATATTTGCGATACCGCCGACAATGATCACACCGGATGCGCCGCCCTGAACCGCGGCCTCTGCGATGCCGTGAACGTGCGGGTGGTACCAGTAGAGCCCGGGTGGCTCATCCGTCGGGAAGTGCACGCTGTACTGGAAGCTCTCGCCGGAATTGATGATGGTGTGGATCACTTCGTCCGAGTGGCAGGTCGGCGCAGTGTTCGTGCCGTGGTAGTGCACGTTCAATGACGTGATGGTCATCGTCATATCGCCGCACGTGTTGGATGGATTCGACACGACTTCCGTCGGAGATCCAGGTGGTGGTGCGGGCACAAGGTTCGTCACAGTAACGTTGAGTGTATCTCCCGGCATAACGTGTAGCGTTGGGCCCTGGAGACCGTTGGGTGTATTGAGGCAGAACAGCGTGCGCCCGGCACTGTCGACCGTAGTGAGATAGTTCAACTGCAGGTTCAACACCCCGTTCACGCTGAATAACTCGGGTGGCGGCGAGACCACGCTCCCCGCTGCAGGCCGTGGACAAGGACCGCCGCTCTGCGAACCCCCGGCGGTCTGCGAGAAAGCAGCGGCGGGTAGGAAGAGCAGAACAGCGGCAACGAGCAATACTCGGCGAACGTCCGCAAACATGGTTGTTCTCCAGCTCGGCAATCCGTTATGACACCTGCGGAGCTTATCGCCCAACGGCCTGCCTTGCGGCCCTGAAAGGATTCAGAAAGTGCTCAGCGAAGATTCAGACTGCGTCCGCAACGGAACTAGTACAACGCGCACTCGATGTCTTGCCGACGCATGGCGATTGCCTCGCAGAGCCGTCGCTGCTCCTCTTCAACTTACTCCTCGGGTTATCGAACCAACAGCAATATGACTCCCAATATGATGTCTTTGGGAGCCGGCGATCGCCAACTATGCCGATCCCGTCACCTGGATGGACGCGTTCATCGCTTCATACCAGGCTGCAAATGCCGGCCGTAGTCCCCAAATCGACTATCTCGCATTTCACTGGTACGACTACGGTCTGGCCGCTCAGCTCGATCGGCTCAAAAAGTACGGCAAGCCGTTCTGGATTACCGAATTCGCCAACTGGCACTCGCAGAACGATGGGGCGCAGATAGACAACCTGGCGAAGCAGGAAGCGCAGGTGACGGACATGGTAGCAACGTGCGAATCGCGGTCCGACGTGTTTCGCTACGCCTGGTTCACCGGGCGCTGGAGCAACGACGTTCATTTCACGAGCCTGCTGAGTACCGCAGGCCAGTTGACCGACCTCGGGAAGCTGTATCTGTCGCTGCCGTACACTGCGCAATAAGCGCGTTGAAGGACCATCGGAGGAAGGCGTCAGCGAGCCCGGGGAGACTTCGCACTTCACGTCGAGCGTCATCGACTGGTCAGTCAGACGAGACGATGACCTCCATCGACGTCCAACACCGTGCCGGTTGAGAATTCGCTCTTCATCAGGAAGACTATAGCCTCCGCTATGTCCTCTACCCGCCCGCGCCCCGCGCTCTCCTGTACGCGAACACAGGTCCAAGAAATTTCGACCGTACCGCCCGCATCAGATCGCCCTCTGTCAGCTCCATCACGGGACCATAGGGAAGATCTGCAGCTGTCACCACCAAATGGTCGAATCGGTCCAGGCGT
>JAQGOF010000255.1 GCA_028293745.1 Gammaproteobacteria bacterium
GGATGTATGAGCAATGGCATCCGCTGGGCGTGGTTGGAATCATCTCGGCATTCAACTTTCCGGTCGCCGTCTGGGCGTGGAATGCCTGCCTTGCAGCGATTTGCGGCAATGCCTCCGTGTGGAAGCCATCGCCAAAGACGCCGCTCACGGCTCTTGCGGTACAGAACATCTGCAATCGAGTCATGGAGACCCACGGGCTGCCGCCGATCTTTCAGATGTTCATCGACGGTGGCACGGAGTTGGCCACACGTTTTGTGGACGATCGGCGTGTTGCGCTCGTTTCATTCACGGGCTCGACGGCTGTGGGCCGGAACGTGGGCGAACGGGTTGCTGCGCGTCTTGGCAAGAGTCTCCTGGAGTTAGGTGGCAACAACGCAATCATCGTCGATGAGACGGCCAACCTGGATCTCGCAGTACCGGCAATCGTATTCGGCGCGGTGGGCACGGCGGGTCAGCGGTGCACCACGACTCGACGGGTGCTGGTACATTCGTCCCGGCTCGACGAATTGGAGGGGCGGCTGGTGCACGCCTACGGACAGGTCCGCATCGGCGACCCGCTGGAACCTTCGACCTTGATGGGTCCCCTGGTCGACTCGTCGGCGGTCGAGCGCTATCAGGCGGCGATCGCTGCGGCACGCGCGGCTGGCGGGGAAGTACTGTGCGGCGCGAAGGTCCTGCCGGGGCCCGGCAACTTCGTCGAGCCCACGCTCATTCGGGCACAGAATGACTGGGACATCGTGCAGACCGAAACCTTCGGTCCGATTCTGTACCTGATCCCCATTGACTCTCTCGAGGACGCGCTCGCTCAGCAGAACGCGTCAGCGCATGGTTTGTCGTCCGCGATTTTCACGGATCGCTTGCAGAACGCGGAAGCCTTCCTCTCGGCCGTAGGCAGTGACTGCGGCATCGCCAACGTGAATCTCGGCACCTCGGGCGCCGAGATCGGGGGTGCGTTTGGCGGAGAGAAAGATACAGGTGGGGGTCGCGAGTCAGGTTCAGACGCCTGGAAGGCGTACATGCGGCGTCAGACCAACACCATCAACTGGAGCCGTGAGCTCCCACTAGCACAAGGGATCGAATTCAAGGTCTAGCATGCAATACGAGCACATCGTCGTTCCCCCGAACGGCCGCAAGATCACCGTCAACACTGACTTATCGTTGAACGTACCTGATAAGCCGATCATCCCCTACATCGAGGGCGATGGCATCGGCATCGACGTGACGCCGGCGATGCTGCGCGTCGTGAATGCAGCGGTCGAAAAAGCCTACGGCAGCCGCCGCGAAGTAGCGTGGATGGAGGTCTATAGCGGCGAGAAGGCGAATGCTCGCTACGGGCAGTGGTTTCCGGAGGAGACGCTGCACGCGCTTCGGGAATTCGTAGTCTCGATCAAGGGTCCGTTGGGCACACCGATCGGCGGTGGCATTCGCTCACTCAACGTGGCCATGAGGCAGAGTCTGGATCTGTACGCCTGCGTGCGGCCGATCCGGCATTTTCCGGGCGTGTCGAGCCCAATGCAGGACGCGAGCCTCACCGACATGGTGGTGTTTCGCGAGAACACGGAAGACATCTACGCGGGCATTGAATGGCCCGCAGGCTCGGCCGATGTCCACAAACTGATCACTTACCTGCAGCGCGAGCTCAATGTGACGGGCATCCGCTTTCCCGCGAGCTCCGGAATCGGCATCAAGCCCGTTTCCCGCGAGGGCAGCCAGCGGCTGATCCGCAAGGCCATCCAATACGCGATCGATCACGACAGAGTGTCGGTCTCGCTGGTGCACAAGGGCAACATCATGAAGTTCACGGAAGGCGCCTTCCGGAACTGGGGCTATCAACTGGCCAAGGATGAGTTCGGTGCCAGGCAGATCGGTGGCGGTCCGTGGATGTCGTTCCCGAATCCCGTCACCGGCAAGGACATCGTGGTCAAGGACGTCATTGCCGACAACTTCCTTCAGCAGGTGTTGCTGCGGCCTGAGGAATACGACGTCATTGCAACGTTGAACCTCAATGGCGATTACATCTCGGACGCCCTGGCCGCGCAGGTGGGCGGAATCGGTATTGCACCGGGTGGGAACATCGGCGACGGACTCGCAGTGTTTGAAGCAACGCATGGCACGGCGCCAGGCTTCGCCGGCAAGGATCGGGTCAACCCGGGCTCGTTGATATTGTCTTCCGAGATGATGTTGCGTTACCTCAATTGGAACGAGGCCGCAGACCTCATCATCAAGGGTGTAGCGAACACAATTGCGCACAAGGAGTTGACATACGACCTCGCACGGCTGCGCGAGGCGATCCGCGCTCCGAAACGGGAGTTGGCTGCGCGCAGGAATGTGGAAGAAGACCTGCAGAGGTTGATTCCGGGTGCCACGCTCATGAGCTGTTCGGGGTTCGCCACGGCAGTGATCCGGCACATGGATGACTGAGCGCCGCAAAGCTGCAGTATCATCTGCACGACCACAAGGGCCTGGACGACCAAAAGGGCAGGGATGGCCTCGAGGGCGCCCACGCTCCGGAGCTAAGTCAACCGCCACCGGTGACATGTTCACCGGAGTGCGGCCGGCCAAGAGCAAGCGGACCGAGTACTACGATCCGGATTGCACGCAGTGTCCGCGTCTTGCCGAGTTTCTGGCCGAGACGCATCACCGCCATCCCGACTATTTCGCGCGTCCTGTTCCGTCGTTCGGAGCAGCCGCACCGCGCATCTTGATCGTGGGACTGGCGCCAGGGATGCATGGTGCGAACCGGACGGGTAGGCCCTTTACGGGCGACTATGCCGGTATTCTCTTATACGAGACCCTGCACGAGCTGGGACTGTCTACCGGCTCCGAGTCGGTCTCGGCGGACGACGGACTGGAGTTGCGGAACGCTCGGATCGCTAACGCGGTCAAATGTGTGCCGCCTGAGAACAAGCCCCTGCCGGACGAAATCCGCAGGTGCAACGCCTACCTCAAGACTGAGCTGCTCACGTTGAAGTCCGTGCGGGTCGTGCTGGCACTGGGCCGTATAGCTCATGACGGAGTGCTGCTTGCGCAGGGACTCAAGCGCAGCCAATTCCCATTCGGACATGGGCGGGAACACGTGCTCGATGAGAGACGCTATCTGGTCGACTCATATCATTGCAGCCGCTACAACACCTCGACCAAAGTGCTTACCCCGGAGATGTTCAAGAAGGTGATGGCCCGCGCCTGTGAGCTGGCCGGTGTGTAGCTAAGTGTGTAGTTGGATGTGAACGGAAGGTTATTGCCTCGCATAGTCATCAGATGAACGCCAGAGTTTTCGATGCCAAGGAGTTCGTCGGCTCGCTGCCGCGGCGGCCGGGTGTGTACAGGATGTACAACGCTGCTCACGAGATCCTGTACATCGGCAAGGCGAGGAATCTGCGTGACCGCGTAGGTACGTACTTCGCTGCCAGCAACGTCAATCCGAAGGTACAGGCGCTGGTCGGCCAGATCGCCGACATCGAAGTGACGGTGGCGAATTCCGAAACCGAGGCGCTGCTGCTCGAATACAACCTGATCAAGGCTCACAAGCCGCGCTTCAACGTCGTGCTGCGCGACGACAAGAGCTTTCCCTACATCCAGGTCCAGGACACCCACGAATTCCCGCGCCTGGCTTTCTATCGCGGGCCGCGTTCCGCGCCGGGCCGCTATTTCGGACCGTTTCCCAGTGCATACGCCGTAAAGGATACGTTGCGCCAGCTGCAGAAGTTGTTCCGCATCCGTAACTGTCGCGACAGTTTTTTTGCAAATCGCAGCCGTCCGTGCCTGCAATATCAGATTGGCCGCTGTTCGGCGCCGTGCGTAGGTCTCGTGACGCGCGAAGCTTATGCACAGGACATCGATTCCGCCGTCAAAGTGTTGGAAGGGCGTGACGACGAAGTCACGGCGGTGCTGGAGGCACGAATGGAGGAGGCCGCCGGCCGGCTCGAATTCGAGCGCGCAGCAATCATTCGCGACCAGCTCGCCGCCATGAAGCGGGTGTTGGCACAGCAGATCGTGACTTCCGAAGGTGAACGCGACGTCGATGTGCTCGCGATCGTCGGTGAGCCTGGTGAATACTGTGTAAATGTCATGCTCGTGCGTGGCGGGCGAAACCTCGGCACGACCAGCTACTTCCCGCGTGCCGCGCTTGCCGAGCCGGAAGAGGCGCTGTCGTCGTTCATGATGCAGTACTACGCCACTCAGGAACCGCCACCGGAAGTACTGGTTGGCCGCAAACTCGAAGACGCTGACGCGCTTGCACAAGCACTCACTTCACGCACATCGCGTAACGTGCACGTACGATGCCCCGTGCGTGGTCTCGGCGTCAGGTATGTCGAGTTGACGCAGGAGAATGCTACTCAGGCGTTGCGAATGCGCCTTGCGCAGAAGCAAGGCATGGATGAGATGTTTGCTGCTCTCACGGCCGAGCTCGATCTTCCCGAGACGCCGCAGCGTATCGAATGCTTCGACATCAGCCACACGGGCGGCGAGGGGACAGTTGCATCCTGCGTGGTCTTCGGCCCGGAAGGCCCCCTCAAGAAGGAATACCGGCGATTCAACATCACGGGTGTGACACCTGGCGATGACTATGGCGCCCTTCGACAGGCGCTCGAGCGGCGCTACGTGCGGATCAAGGACGGGGAGATCCCGGCACCTGATCTGCTGCTCATTGATGGTGGACTGGGACAGATCAACCAGGTGCACGAAGAGCTCGAGGCGCTCGGCTTCGGCGACATCGCGCTCGTAGGTGTGGCAAAAGGCCCGGATCGCAAGCCGGGACAGGAAAGACTCTTCGTGCACGGCATCGCCGAGCCCCACGTCCCGGAGGCGCACTCACCCGCATCGCGGCTGATACAGCGCATTCGCGACGAGGCGCATCGCTTCGCGATCACCGGTCACCGGCGCAAGCGTGCCCGCCGCTACAACGAGTCGATCCTCGAAACCATTCCCGGCTTGGGCCCTGCCAAGCGGCGCCAGATCCTGAAGCATTTCGGAGGGCTGCAGGGGGTGCTGCGCGCTGGCATAGCCGATTTCGAAAAGGTCGCCGGAATCGGGGCGGCATTGGCGCGAAGCCTTTATGATCATCTGCATCCGGGTGATTGAGTTGCCCGAACCCAAGCAAGCTTAAGCGATCCTTTCCCCCGGAATTGCGGATGCCCTGGAACTGGCCCAACACCCTGACGTGGCTTCGCATCTTCGCGATTCCACTGATAGCCCTGCTTTTTTACATGCCGTACCCGTGGAGGTATCCGGCTGCCGGCCTGCTGTTTGCGGCGGCGGGAATCACAGACTCATTGGACGGGTACCTGGCGCGGCGGCTCGGGCAGACCTCACGCCTCGGGGCGTTTTTGGACCCTGTCGCCGACAAACTGATCGTCGCAGTGGCGCTCGTGCTGCTGGTGAGCCAAGACCCGAGCCGGCTGATTACGCTGACTGCTGCGGTGATCATCGGCCGGGAAATCACGATCTCCGCGCTCCGGGAATGGATGGCCGAGATCGGCCAGCGCCGGAAAGTGGCGGTCTCTCAGCTGGGCAAATACAAGACCATCCTGCAGATCGTAGGCCTGTCGTTCATGCTGTTCCGGGTTCCGCTGCTCGGACTGCCGATCTACAAGATCGGCGTGGTGCTCACCGTAATTGCAGCCGCTGCGACGCTGGTTTCCATGGTGGCGTACCTGCGGGCAGCCTGGCCGGAGCTGCGGCGGTAGCCCGGCGCTCGAGTTACCTCTAAGTACCGGCGCCTGCTGGATTTATTTCACCGCGAAGGCGGCGCTGCCTTGACTTCGCCCCGTGCGCTCTTACAATTCGCCCTCTGCTGCAGGATGCGGGAATAGCTCAGTTGGTAGAGCACGACCTTGCCAAGGTCGGGGTCGCGAGTTCGAGTCTCGTTTCCCGCTCAAGCACTTAAGTCTACAGAGTTCCACGGACGTCCGTGGAGTTCTGGACGGACACCGAAGAACGACTCTCAGCTCGTTCC